>NZ_QAIJ01000253.1:0-6504 GCF_003060985.1 Stenotrophomonas sp. HMWF023 | reverse complement strand
GAGCGGGAAACGAGACTCGAACTCGCGACCTCAACCTTGGCAAGGTTGCGCTCTACCAACTGAGCTATTCCCGCAGATTCTCCGACCTGCGTCGAAGGAGCGCTATTGTGTCGAAATTCCTTCACGCCGTCAACAACCCGCCTACCCGATGAACCCGCCCACGAGACCTCGCTATGTCCGCCTGTTCTGGCTCCTCATCGCCCTCACCTGGCTGGCGGTGATCGCCGCACTGGTCAACGCGGGCTTTACGCCGGACTACTGGATGTTGCGGCACTTCGATGGCGGAACCCTGCCCTACCCGACCAGCAGCGTCGTCGTGTTCGCGCTGTTGAGTACGGTCGAGCTGGTGATCGCTGCGCTGATCGTGCGCCCCTGGAGATTCGATCACTTATGGCTGCGACTGTTGATCGCCTTGGTGCTGCTGCTGGCGTGGACCTTCCCGTGGCTGGCGTCGATGATGCATCAGCCCCCGGTACAGGGAATGCACCTGCTGTGGCTGCTGCTTCTGGACGTGGGATTGTTGCTGGCGCTGTGTGTGGTGTCACTGGTCAGCGCGTGGCGGGCATTGGCCAGAAGGAAACAGAGCCACGCGCTCCGATAGAGAGCAATGCCGTTACTTCCGGAACTCCACCCGCACGTGCTGGCCGACGCGCGCCTTTGCCGCGCTCTCGAATTCCAGCACGCACTCCACCACCTTGGCCACGCCACGCCCTGCATCCTCCGGCAACCGCGCCGGCGCGAACACCGGGCTGATGCGGACCACGCGTGCCACCGGCAGCGGTTTTCCCTCGGTGCCATCGCTATCGATCACCACCGTCGCGCGCATGCCCACCTGCACTGCATCGGCATAGGCCGCGCTCAGTTCGGCGCGCACCTGCAGGGGCCGCGCCGGCAGCAATGACATCGCCGGCTTGCCGGCCTGCACGAACGCACCCACGCCCGGCACCTGGCCGATCACGGTGCCGGCATCCGGCGCAGTCAGCGACATCTGCCGCAGCTTGAGCCTGGCGTGCTCCAGTTTGTGCTGGGCCATCTCGACCTGCGCGCCCGCCACATCGACATCAGCGCGAACGCCAGCCAGCTGCTGCTTTGCCGCGTCGGCCTGCTGGTTGGAAGACACGCCCTCGCTGGCGCCAGTGGCCAAGCGGGTGGCGTTGCGCTCCAGCTCGCGCAGTTGCGCCTGGCTGCCCTTCAGCCGGTCGGTAGCCAGCGCGAGATCGGCGTTGGCCATCCCCACTTCCTGTTCAAGCAGTGCGCCGTCCAGGGTGAGCAGGACATCACCCTTGCGGACCACCGCCCCTTCCTTCACCGGCGCGGTGCTGACCGAACCATCCATCGCTGGAACCAGTGCAATCAGCCCGCCTTCCACATCGATGATGCCGCGGGCGACGGCCACCTTGTCCGCGCTGGTGGATGTAGATGCGGCCGGCTGTGCGGGTACGGATGCATCCTTGCTGCAGGCGCCCAGCAGCAATGCCGCGCCCAAGGAGATGCTGAGGGAAAACAACGGCGGCAATCTGGTCATCGGCTGGGCTCTACGGTTTCGTTCTGGCGGCGGTCATCGCGGACCGTGCCGTCTTCCATGGCGATCACCCGATCCGCATGGCGGATCAGGCGTGGATCGTGACTTACGCACAGCACCGTGGCCTGATGTGCGCGTGCATAACGGTGCAGGATGTCGATCACGCGCTGGCCGTTCTCGGCGTCCAGTGCGCTGGTGGGCTCATCGGCAAAGATCAGCGTGGGAGACTTGGCGAACGCACGGGCAACCGCCACGCGCTGCTTCTCACCGCCGGACAACTGCGCCGGGCGCATGTGGCTGCGGTGCGAGAGGCCGACCTCGTCCAGCGCCTGCCGTGCCAAAGGCTCGCTGTCACGGTTGCGCATGCCGCGATAGCCCAACGGCAGCTGCACCTGCTCCAACGCGGTGAGCGCGGGAAACAGGTTGAAGCCCTGGAACACGAAACCGACGTGATGCAGGCGGAAGCGCTCCACCTCGCTGCGGGTCATGTGGCTGACATCCTGTCCCAGCGCATGCACGCGGCCGCCATCCGGCGTCGACAGGCCGGACATCAGCGACAGCAACGTGCTTTTGCCGCAGCCGGACGGGCCCGACACCAGGGTCAGTTCGCCGGGATAGATGTCCAGCGACAGGCCACGCAGCACGGGAACGTGCACATCGCCGGACACGAAGCCCTTTTCCAGTGCGTCGGCACGCAGCGTCGGGGACGTGATGGAGGTGTTCGTCATCGGTCGCCCTTCAACGCAACAGCAACGATGGATCGGAACGGACGACGCTGCGCACCGCCATGATGCTCGACAGCATGGCCATCACCGCGACCAGCGCCACGCAGCCGAGAACCACCATCGGCGTGAGCTGTACCGGCACGCGCTGGGTCTGAGCCGCCAACAGCACCACCGTGCTGAAGGCTGCAGCCAACAGCATGCCGACGCCGCCGATCAGTACGGCCTGTTCGAACACCACCCGCGCCAGCGCGTAGCGGCCTGCTCCGAGCGCATTGAGCGTGGCGTACTCGCGTACCGACCCGGCCACCACCGCCGCGAATGACTGGTTGGTGATCACCGCGCCGACGAAGCAGACGATGACCGCCATGAACAGCACCGCGATACCGGCACCGGTGTCGAACAGCCAGTACTGCTGCGAGCGGCTGGCAAACTCCGGCGCCGTCCAGAATTCGACAGGCGTAGCGCGGCCCGTTGAAACGTTGAGGCGATCGCGCACGCGACCTGCCAGTTCCGGTGATCGCGTGCCCGCCACGAAATAGGTACTGCCCTCATGCGGGTCGGTTCCGGCGATGGCACGTGCGGTATCCAGTGACGCCAGCACGTTGACGCCGCCAAGACCACGCAGGCCAGGTTGCGCGGCGACCACACGCACGGCCTTGCCGTTGATCCACGCCCGGTTGCTGCGCAGATCTACTCCCAGCGTGTCCAGGTCCGCGCTGTCGACGATCACCGCACCGGGTTCGCGCAACTGCGCACGCAGCTCAGGCGACAGGATGCGCGAGAACATCATCGCGTCGTCCGCCGTGGAGATGCCGGACAGATACACCGACACGTTACCGGTACCCTGCGCGCTGGAGCGCCACTCGCCGTCGACCCATTCGTAGGGCTCGACGCGGGTGACATCCGGGTCCATGCGCAGCCGGCTCTCGACATCCGCGCTGATCGCATGGCCGTAGTTCACGCTCTGCGTGCCGGCAAAGCCAGCCCAGACATCGGCGCTGGAAGCCTTCACGTAGATCGCAGCGGTGCCGAAGATGCCCAGCACCAGCGCAGCCTGCACGATCAGCAGCACACCGGCGAAACACATGGCCAGCACCACCGGCAGGAACCTGCGCCACTCGTAAACCAGCGTTTTGCGGGCAAGCGCGATCATTGCGCGTCGCCTTCTGGCTCGACCGGCAAGGGTGCGCCGCCCACTGCGCGATACAGCGATGCGAAGGCGAGCACGCGCGCCCCCTGCGCACCAATCAGATCGGCATGCGCGGACAACGCCGTACGCTGGCTTTCCAGCCCGTCGAACTCACTGGAGAGGCCAAGCTGCACCTGCCGGGCCTGTCGCGCGACCTGCTGCCGGGCAGTTTCATCGGCCACCTGCAGCGATTGGATGCTGCTGTCCTGACGGGCCAGGCTGCCCAATGCACCTTCCACTTCAGCCACGCCTTGCAGCACGGCTTTGCGGTAGCCCAGCAACGCCGCATCCAGCTGCTTGTCGTCGGACTGGTAGCGCGCGCGCCGCTGGCCCCAATCCCACAGCGGAATGTCGATGTAGGGACCTATCGATGGGCTGGAATCTGAGTTGGAGCGTGCGTTCTGGGTGAGGTTGTAGGCGTACAGGATGGAGCCGCCCAGGCTCAGTTTCGGGAACATCGCCGCGCGTGCGCTGCCCTTTTCGGCGGTGGCCTGCAGTACATCGGCCTCGGCCAGCAGGATCTGCGGGCGATGGCGTAGCAGATCGGCCGGCACCTGCTGCAGGGTGAAGGCGCTCAACTGCGGTGGCGTGCGGTAGGCATTCCAGGCCGGATCCGGGCCATCGCGCCCCAGCAGCAGCGCCAGCGCACGCGCGGCGTTGCCTGCGTTTTCATCCGCCTGTGCAATGGCTGCGCGTGTGGCGGCCTTCCGCGCACGCAGACGATCCAGTTCACCAGGCTCGTCCAGATGCAGGCGCTGCCGCACCAGGCCCAGCTGCTCGCCGCGTGCGTCAACGGCCTGCTGCCTGCCCAGCAGATCCGCTTGCGCCTGCGCGACGGAAAGATCCAGGTAGCTGCGCACTACATCAGCGATCACCGCCACCTGCGCTGCGTCGCGCAGTGCTTCTGCATTTCCGTTGGCAGCCTGCGCGCTCAGCCGGGCACTTTCCGCTGCGCCAAACAGGCCAAGATCCCAGATCGCTTCGACACCGGCGTGGAAGTAGGTGTCGACCGCGGCGGCGTCCTGCACCTGCTTGGCACTGGCCGATATTTCCGGACGGAAACGTGCATCAGAGGTGCCGGATACCATGCGTACCGCTTGCAGACGCAGAGTGGCCTGCTGCAGGTCCAGATTGCCGGCGATGGCCTCTTCCACCAGCGCGTTCAAGCGCGCGTCGGCCAGCACCTTCCACCACTGCCGCGCATCGACGGCGACGCCTTGCGCAGTGGCCGGTTGATTCCAGACCGTTGGAGTGCGATCGGGCAGATCCGGAACCGGCACCGACATGCAGCCTGCCAGCATCACGCTGGCCAGCAGCACCCCGCTACCCAGCACGATGCGCGGCAGGGCCACATGCCGTTGAGCGGACACTGCAGGGGAAGTGAAACGATTGGCCACCCGCCCACCTTCGTGGAGAGAGAAGCCGAGGAGGCTACGCCGCGATTGTGGAGTGGACATGGAGAATCAGTCGGAGCTGAGTTACAGCGCGTATGCGGTGCCTGCATTGCGAACCCTCGGCCTTTCCCCAGCCTTTCACGGGCGCCGCCAAGCTGAACGCTGGACTGTTCGCGGGCACTGCGGCACATTGGCCTGAACGCTTCCACCGGCAGGCAATACGCTTGAAATCCAGTCCTCGCCGCGCGCTCGGCATCTTCATGGCCGTGCTTATCGTGGGCACGATGGCGATCTGCCTGGCTACGCCACTGGCATCGAACGCGGCCATGCTGCTGATGGACCGCAGTAACTTCATTCCCGCGCAGTCGTCGATCTTCTCCTTCGAGCCGTACGTGATCAATGACGGCTCGTCGAACTACTGGCTGTATGGCCAGGACCGGACCTACTACTACCACTTCACCTACCAGGTCGACGCGCCTTACCTGTACATCCCGCGCAAGAACGCCTGCGCCGGCTTCGACCGTGCGGACGTGCGTACCTGGTGCAGCGCGAGTCGGGGCATTCCGCGCTAGCGAGGCTGCATCTGGATGGCGGCGTGCAAACGAAAAACGCCCCCTTGCGGGAGCGTTCTTCTTGAATCTGGAGCGGGAAACGAGACTCGAACTCGCGACCTCAACCTTGGCAAGGTTGCGCTCTACCAACTGAGCTATTCCCGCAGATTCCGTTCGACCTGCGTCGAAGGAGCGCTATTGTGTCGGGATTGCTGCACGGCGTCAACAGGATTTTGCAGCCTTTTCGCCGGCCAGCGTTCAGCTTCCGGATCAGGCCCGAACGCCCCGTCGGTGGAAGTAGATCTGTTCGGCCAGCCGGCGTACCGGACCGGTACACAGCAGCGCGTCGACCGGCCAGTCCCGCTGCAGGTGGTCCATGGCCCAGCGCAGTACGCGCTTGCGGTGAAAGGTGGGCGCAGCCTGTCGCGCCACCTGCTCGGCGTCTGGCCCCTTGCCGCGCCGATGCAGGCCGATTGCATCGCCGACCGCCCAGCCGTGCCGCCATGACGAATGGATGCCGCCGGCCGACAGCGGCGACACGATGCCGGCCGCGTCGCCGGTGAGGATCACTCCGGGCGCGGTGATCGGGCCGTCCGGCAGGCCACACGGCACCAGCCCCGCGCGGGTGCCGGCAGCCTCGGCCGCGCGCGGAAGGCCGACCACGTCGCGCACATGTGCAAGGAAACCCTCGATGTCCGGCGGGCGAGCATCGGCGGGATCGTGGCGCAGGGCCAGCCCCACCTGCACGCCGGTGGGGTTCTGCGCGGCCCAGCCGATGTAGCCGGGTGCGAAGCGGCGGCTGACAAAGCAGTGCAAGGCATCGCCTTCTGGCAGCTGCACGCCGGCAAACTCGCGCTCGACGCCGTACAGGTTGTCGCGCACCTGGCCCAGGCCGGTGCGCTGCGCGACACGCGATCGTGCACCGTCAGCGCCGACCAGATACGCGGTGCGCCCCACCCCTTCAACCTGCCATGCGTCGCCGTCGCGGCAGGCTCTGGTGAACGAATGCTGCAACCGCAGATCCACGCCACTGGCGCGCAGTTCGCTGGCCAGCCAGCGCATCAGGTTCGGCGTATCGGTGGTGAGGAAGTAGTAACCCGGTGCGGTCAGCAGCACGTTGTGC
>NZ_QAIJ01000252.1:611-6197 GCF_003060985.1 Stenotrophomonas sp. HMWF023 | reverse complement strand
CCGCCCTCCCACGGAATGCACGCACGCTGTTGCTGTTGCTTGCGCAGTGGCCTCTGCAGGTGCAGGGCGCAGCCCTGCCGACCCCCCCCTCAACGCAGGCGGATCAGCAGGCTGCCACCAGCACAGATCGTCGCCAGCCACGCCACGCCCTGCCAGCCCCACTGCGCCAACGCCAGGCTGCCCAATGCGCCGCCGCCGGCCATGCCGATGAACATGCCGGTGAACAACAGCGCGTTGAGGCGACTGCGTGCCGGCGGCACCAGTCCGTAGACCAGGGTCTGGTGCGCGACCAGCGCCGACTGGAAACCGAAATCGAACAGCAGCGCGCTGACCACCAGCAACGGCAGCAGCGCAGCGGCCGGCAGCCATGACTCGGCCAGCAACAGGGCAAAGCCTGCCAGCGCGACGGCAATCGCCAACCGCGCTACCGCAGGGCTGCCCAAGCGATCGGCGAAGCGGCCAGCAACGGGTGCAGCCAATGCACCCGCAGCACCGGCAATACCGAACGCACCCGCGGCAGCACTGCCCAGGCCCAGCCGTGCGTGCAGCATCAGCGCCAGCGTCGACCAGAACGCACTGAAGCCCACCGCCAGCAGCGACTGGCTGGCCACGGCGCGGCGCAACTGCGGCTGCTCGCGCCAGAGCGCCAGCAACGAGCCCAGCAACGCGGGGTAACGCAACGTACTGGTAGCTGCGAAGTGCGGCAGCGCCCGTGCCATCACCGCGCCCATCGCCAGTACCGAGAGCGCCGCGAGGCCGAACTGCACGCGCCAGCCCCAGGCTTCGGCTACCACGCCGCTGACCACGCGCGACAGCAGGATGCCCAGCAGCAGGCCGGTCATCACCCTGCCAACCACCTGCCCGCGCTGCGCATCCGGCGCCAGCACCGCAGCGGCCGGCACGATGTCCTGCGCCAGCGTGGCCATCAGCCCCACCAGCAGGCTGGCAACAAGCAGCCCCGGCAACTGGCCGGCAAAGGCCGCCGCACCCAGGGCCAACGCCAACAGCACCGACTTCAGCAGGATCAGGTTGCGCCGGTCGAAGCGGTCGCCCAGCGGAGCCAGCAGCAGGATGCCCAGCGCATAACCCAGCTGGGTCAGGGTCGGCACCAGGCCCACGGCGCGCTCGCCCGCACCGAGATCCTGGGCGATCAGGCCCAGCATCGGCTGACTGTAATAGAGCGAGGCCACCGAGAAGCCCGCGCCGGCGGCCATGGCCAGCACCAATGATGGGGCGGGCGCAGCGCTGGGCGCAGCGGTGATGGTTGAGAGCGAGGGAGTGGACATGGGGGCATCCGGGAAAGAAGTGGAGCGTAGCTTGACCATATTCGCGACACGTCTGTAGTAGGCTCACTTACATACTTGTCATACGTCATGCGCATGAACGACCTTGCCTTGGGTGGCGACCGTCTGGACCTGCTGCGTACTTTCCTGCGCATCGTGGACAGTGGCAGCCTTTCTGCTGCTGCCCTGCAACTGGGCACCACCCAGCCCACCGTCAGCCGTCGGCTTCAAGCCCTGGAGCGGCAACTGGGTCTGCGCCTGCTGCAACGGTCCACACACGGCCTGCTGCTGACCGAGGACGGCCAGCGCTGCCAACGCCATGCGCAGCGGGTAGTGGACGAATGGGAAGCGCTGCAGGCCGAGCTGCACGGCCAGGCCCAGATGCTCAGCGGTCGCCTGCGGGTGATGGTGCCGCATGCGTTCGGCCAGGCGCAGCTGCTGCCGACCATGCTCGATTTCCTGGCCCAGCATCCACAGTTGAGCCTGGAGTGGATCCTTGAGGACCGCCGTCCGGACTTCATCGCCGAAGGCATCGACTGCGCGGTGCGGGTCGGCACGGTCGACGAACCGCGCATGGTCGCCCTGCCGCTGGCCGAAGTACCGCGCATCGTCGTAGCAGCACCCTCGCTGGCCGACGCGGGTTCGATCACCACCCCCGAACAGGCGCAGGCATTGCCCTGGATCTCGCTGGTCACCTACTACCGCGAACGTCTGCTGCTGCACGACGCGCAAGGCCGCGCACACACGCTGGCGATCACCCCACGCCTGCTCAGCGACAACCTGTTCGTTGTGCAGCAGGCTGCACGTGCTGGCTTGGGCGCGGCGGTGGTTTCGGCCTGGCTGGTGGCCGACGACCTGGCCGAAGGACGGCTGGTACAGCTGCTGCCGGACTGGCAGGCACCACCGCTGCCCGTGCATCTGGTGTTCCCTGCGGCGCGACAGCAACCCCTGCGCCTGCGCGCCTTCATCGACGCAATGAAAGCTGCGCTGCCGCAACTGCATGGCATGCGGCCGGCACCACGCTAGGCGCTGCCGGCCATATCACCGCGGGCGTAGTTCTACTTCGCCGCGGCATTCCAGCCAGCGACCTTGGCCTTGGTGTCGGCCAGCATCCTGTCCAGCGCCGCGCGATCGTACACATCGCCGCGCAGGATCACGCTGTCGATCTTTTCGGTGGCCGCGATGTCCTGCAACGGATTGGCGGTCAGCAGCACCAGATCGGCGGCCTTGCCCGTGGCGACACCGCCATAGCGCTGCATCTGGCCAAACCAGGCCGGGCCGGAGCGGGTCGCGGCGGACAGCGCCTGCGGTGCGCTCAGGCCTTCCTTCACGAACAGCTGCAACTCCTGGTGCAGGCCGATACCCGGGTAGTTGAACGAATTGAGGAAGCCCGCATCGGTGCCGGCGATGATCGTCACCCCCGCTTCCTGCAACAACGGCAGCACTGCGGCCACCTGGTGGTACTGCGCATGGCGCGCCTCGATCTGCGCGGGCGTCGCCTTTGCAGCTCGCTCCACGCGCCAGGTATAGGTCGCACGCAGGCCCGGGCCGATGTAAGCCAGATACGGGTCGTTGGCGTGGTCGTCCTGGTCGAGGAAGTCGAGGATACGGCCGCCGTTGAGCGTGGGCGTCACGAATACGCCGCGCTTGGCGAAATCACGATAGGCATGCAGCGCGGTTTCGCGATCGAAGCTGGCGTCGAGCCGACGGTTGGCCTCGGCGCGATCGATGCGCCCGGCGCCGAAATCGGCAGCGATCTGCGCTTCATCCTTACTGCCAGCCTTGAAGGCATAGTCCAGGTGTTCGATCGAGGCCAGGCCTGCATCCACTGCCTGTTCCACCGTCAACGCCATCGGAATATGGCCTGAGGCCTTGAAACCCGCCTTGCGCGCGGCGCTGGCCGAGTACAGGAACAGTTCCGGGGTCAGCGTGCTGTCGGTGATCTTCACGAAGTCGACCTTGTCGTGCTGCAGGCGCTCGATCGCCTTGTCCGCGTCGACCTTGCTGCCCACCTCGATCGTGCCCTTCCAGACCGGCTTGATGCCTTCGATCTTCGCGCCGGACGTCAGCAGGCGCGGGCCGAACAGCGTGCCGTTGGCGATTTCGCCACGCCATTGCAGCACCTGCTGCGGCAGATCACCGGAGCAGTCACGGATCGTGGTGATGCCGTGGGCGATGTACAGCGGCAGCAGCGCCTTGTTCTCTTCCACCAGTGCAGGGCCGCCGCCGAAATGCACGTGCATGTCCCACAGGCCCGGAATCAGATACTTGCCCTTGGCGTCGATCTGGCGGCTGGTACTCCACTGGCTGCGCACCTGCGCATCGGGACCGACCGCGACGATGTCCTCACCACGGATGACCACGCTCTGCCCGGGCACGCTGCGCGCGTGCTCGACATCGACCACCGTGGCGTTGCGGATCAGCAGATCGGCGCGTTCGGCGGCAGACGCCGACAGCGGTGCAACGGCAAGAAGGATGGCGAGGGACAACGGACGGGAACGGAACATGGAGAGCATCCTGGTGGGCACGGCAGCGTGCGGGTGGAAGGAGCGGTTGTCAGCGCGTCGCGCCGTGCTGGCGCAGCAGGGTTTCGATGTTGGTGTAGCCGCGTTGCCGGGCATGCGCCAGCGGCGTTACGCCGTCGCCATCGGCAAGCTCGGGGTTGGCACCGGCGTCCAGCAGCAGCTGCACGATCTGCACGTGGCGCGCGCCGCCGTCGCCGAGCAGGATCGCCTCCAGCAGCGCAGTCCAGTGCAGGCGATTGACATGGTCCACCGCCACGCCGGCGCGCAGCAGCGTACGCACGGTGGTGACATGACCGCGTTCGGCAGCAGGAATCAGCGCGGTACCGCCATAGCGGTTGGTGCTGCGCAGGTCTGCACCGTGCGCGAGGGTCAGCGCCAGGATCTCATCCAGGCCGCGCGCACCAGCGTACAGGTAGGCGCTGTCCTGCATCGTGTCCTTGGCATTGACGTCTGCGCCGGCCTCGATCAGTTCGCGCGCCGCGTCCACGTTGTTGCCGTGGGTGGCCAGCAGCAGCGGCGTGCGGCCTTGGCCGTCACGGGCTTCCAGATCGGCACCCGCGTCCAACGCCTCGCGCACGGCCTCGACATCGCCGCGCCCGGCGGCATCGCGCAGCTGCGCATCGGCGTCGCTTCGGGAAGTCGCCGTGCACGCCGGGATCACCATGACCAACAGGCACAGCAACAGCATGCGACCCAATGCCGAACGACGCTGGCGGGAGCGAGGGTGGTGCATCGTGACTCTCCTCATGCGCGATGGCGCCGGCCATTGCCGGTCCCTGCCCTGCATGGTAGAAGTCGGCACGGGTATCCAGAAGTGAAATGTTCAAATGCAAGACAGTGCCAAATCGAATAGAGCAGTGTTCGAACTGGACCTGCTGCGGGCCCTGGTGATGGTCGCCGACTGCGGCAGCTTCACCACGGCGGCCACCCGCCTGCATTCGACCCAGTCCACGGTCAGCCAGAAGGTGCGGCGGCTGGAGGAACTGGCCGGGCATCGCCTGCTCGAGCGCGGCCACCGCGACGTGCATCCCACCGATGCCGGCCACACCCTGCTGGGTTATGCCCGGCGCATGCTGGACCTGAACGAGGAGTTGGCCCAGGCCTTGGCCGGCGCCACCGTGGAGACCGCGGTGCGCATCGGTGTACCGGAGGACTTCGTCAACGCACAGACCACGCGCATGCTCGCTGCCTTCAGCCGCCGCCACCCGCAGGTCAAGCTGGAAATCAGCAGCGGTCTCAGCCGTGATCTGGCCCACGGCTTTGACCATGGCGAGCTGGACCTGGTGCTGGTCAAGCAGCGTCGCAACACCCGCCAGGCCGTGCATTGCCGGCGCGAACCGATGCACTGGATCGACAGCCTGCGCAGCAGCAGCCTGCAGCAGGACCCGCTGCCACTGGTCACCTTCCCACCACGCGGGCTGTACCGCGACGAGATGATCCAGGCCGTCGAAGCCCTTGGCCTGCGCTGGCGTATCGCGTTCACCAGTTCCTCGCTGAGCGGCATCCAGGGCGCGGTGGCCGACGGCATCGGCATCAGCCTGCTGCCACGTCGCGCGGTCAACCGCGAACACCGCATCATCGATGGCGAGCGCGACCTGCCGGTGGTCGACAACTACGAGATCGGCCTGCTGCATCGCGCCGATGCCGATGACGCGGTGCGTGCACTGGCCGCTGAACTCTGGCGGCAGGTGCAGCGCGAGCCGGAGTGAAAGGTTGGCAGGGCTGCGCCCTGCACCCGCCGAAGCGATGTCAACGTCAACGTCAAAAGCGGACATCCC
>NZ_QAIJ01000252.1:0-595 GCF_003060985.1 Stenotrophomonas sp. HMWF023 | reverse complement strand
CTTGGGGGCTTGGCCGCGGCATCCATGCCGCGGACACCCCCGCAACCGGACCCACCCCGCCTTCGACAGATCTCCGCGATTTGTCGGAATGGCATGGCCTGCTCTTGGTGGGTGTCGACCTTGGTCGACACGTAGATCCACGCCATGCGTGGATGCATTTCGATCAATTGTCGAAATATTAGATTTCGATGGAGATTCATCCAGCATGGAATGGGTCCATCAGACACCAGAAAACTGTCGAAGGTGGGGCGGTGTCGGATTGCGGGGTGTCCGCGGCATGGATGCCGCGGCCAAGCCTACAGGGACGTACTTGCGGCGTCCCCGCAATCCGACACCGCCCCGCCAAACCACGGATCACCCCAGAGCCGGCTGTTGCCTTTGACGTTGACGTTGACGTTGCTCTGGCTCATGGCAGGTGCAGGGCGCAGCCCTGCCGACTCCCCCGCCGGGGTAAACTAGCCGGATGGCTTCCCGTCCCGCGCACGACCTGCTCCGCCGCGTCTTTGGTTATGACGATTTCCGTGGTCCGCAGCAGGACATCGTGGAGCATGTGGCTGCCGGTCACGATGCCCTGGTGCTGATGCCCACCGGTGGC
>NZ_QAIJ01000251.1:0-3594 GCF_003060985.1 Stenotrophomonas sp. HMWF023 | reverse complement strand
TGGTGATCGCAGAGTATCGACGCCTGTACCCGCACTACTCGCCGTCAGAAGTGTTCTTTGCCGCCACCACGGCCGGCCGTTCCTGGCGCGGCGCGGTGGAAGAGCTGGAAGCGCGCGCCCGGCAGACATCGGGTGCAGCACCGACCTGGGCCTACCAGCTCGATTGGCCGTCGCCGGTGGAAGAGGGTCGCCTGCGCGCGTTCCATACACTGGATATTCCGCTGGTGTTCGACAACGCCAATCTTCCGGGTGCGCGCACCGGCGGTGGTGAAGACGTCAACATGCTGGCTGCGACGATGAGCGATGCCCTGATTGCGTTTGCGCACAACGGTGATCCGAATCACGCAGGAATGTCGCAATGGGCCCCCTATTCACTGCCACAACGGCAGACGATGGTGTTCGATCGGCACAGCCGCATGGTTGACGATCCACGCGCGGGAGAGCGTGCGCTCTATGCAAAAGTGCCGTTCGTGCAGCGCGGCACGCAGTGATGACACCGCGATGCAAACATTCTGTTAACCCGCCTCGGCTAGAGTCGGTTCATGGAAGCGATTTTCACGCCACCGCCGTTTACCGGCCGCGAACGCTTGATTGCAGGGATCGACGGCGCCGTCTGCCTGGTTGATCCGAAGGCGATCACCGATGCACTGCAGCGGGTGCTGCGCGAGGCCATCATCGATCCGCTGATCGAACTGCCTCCCTGCGTACGTCGCCCGGTGGATGGCCATTACGCACGCCGTGAACTGCACCGCAGCCCTACGCTGGGCTACAGCGTCATTGCGATGTGCTGGGGCCCGGGGCAGGGCACGCCACTGCACGACCACGATGCGATGTGGTGCGTGGAAGGTGTCTGGCAGGGCGAGTTGATCGTGACCCCGTATGCGCTGCTGGAACAACGTGGCGAGCGTCACCGCTTCGCCGCGCAGGACACGCTGTATGGTCACCGCGGCAGCGCCGGCAGCCTGATCCCGCCGCACGAGTACCACACGCTGCGCAACGCCAGCGATGAGGACATAGCGGTATCCGTGCACGTCTACCAGGGCGTGATGGAGCGCAGCGCGGTGTTCGATCCGCTGGATGACGGCTGGTACCAGCGCCGGGTGAAGGTGATGGAGACCGAAGCGTCCTGAGCGCAGCGTCAAGCGTCACCGCGGCACGTCCACCACATTGTTGAGCCGCGTCACTTCCTCACCGCCATCGGCCAGCGCAACGCGCACGCGCAGGCCACTTCGATCACCGGCCGGCAACGGCAACGACACCACCGTCGTCTTCGGCAACAGGTCAGTCGGTGCAGCCATCGCCGGCACTTCGGTGCGTGCGATCTCGCGGCCCCGCGCATCTTCCAGTACCGCTACACCCACGCCGCTGGCCACATGCCCAAGGCCGTGTACCGTCACGTGAACCTGGCGCCCGTCCACCTGCACATCACCACGGCCCACACCCAGATCCGGACGCGTTTCCACCGGCGTTCCCGCAGACACGCGCTCGAATTCGAATACCTCGGTGCGGCCGGGTTGGAACTGCATCGGTACCGAAGCACTCGTTTCCAGCTGCACCACGCGCTCGCGCGGCGTACCGTCGATGCGGCCATCGCCGTCGCCATCCACGCCACTGCGCACGCGCCAGGTACCGCTGGCCACGTTCCAACCCGTCATGTCGGCGGCAATCACGCGCGAACCGAGGTTATGGCTGGTGACCGTGAAGCGCTCGCGCGAGGGTGCATGCACCAACAACGCCACCTGTTCCGCTGCGCCCTCACGATCGAAGCGCCAGCTGACGGTGTGCCCGGGCCAGCTCTGGTTGCGCTTCAGGGCGATACCACCCAGTCGCGCACGCTGCAGGAACTCGCTCGGCGCTTCCACCCGGTCGGACCACCAATGGCCTTCGGTGTTCATGTACGCACGTTGCACCTTGGCTTGCAGACCATCCGCATGCAGTGCATCGATGTACTTCCGTTCCCCGCTGGCCTGCCATGCCATCAGGCTGGCGAAGCCGGTCTTCCCGGCATCGGCCTCGGCGGTCAGCAGCGGGTACCAGTCCTGCTGCCGGCCGAGCGCCTCCACGTAGTTCTCGCCGAGGTTGGCCAGCGCGCCGGGCCCTCCGCGCTGCACGCGGTAGTCCAGCGCCTGCAGGTACTTCGCATCGCCGGTCCAGCGCCATGCCGCCCAGAACGTGTGCATGGTGTCGCCGCTGCCGGAGCCGTTGTTGAGCTCGCCGCCACGGGTTTTACCCGTCGCCCAGTTGATCTCGTTGGGCAGGGTGAAGCGGCCCTTGTCGTCGGTACCGGCGTGGGCCAGATAGCCATCGGCCAGGCCGATCACCAGCCGGCGCCCGGTCGGGTCGGCATTGTACTGGCCCAGCAGGAAGGCCGGATGCAGCACCGGGAACGAGTATGGCTTCTGCCATTGCCAGTTCGGTTCGCGATAGACCTTGTTGCCACCGAACCAGTTGCTGGAGAACAGCAGATGGCCCTGCGGGTTGCGCAGGATGATGCGCTCGTCGAACGCCTTCACCGTTTCCATCAGCCGTTCCAGCGTCAGCGGATCGCCCCAGTTGAGGTAAAGCATCGCGCTGTTGGTGTTGATGCCCTCCTCATAGGCATGCAGCTCGTCGGTCTCGATGGTGCTCAAGCCATTGCTGAACATGCCATTGCGGTACACCGCATCCGACAGCGCGGTCAGCGACGCATTCAAGCGGTCCGGCTGCACGCCCATCAGGGCCAGTCCCGGCCATTGCTGGGTCAGGTCGGAATCGTCGGAGATGCCGCCTCCGAAATCGCCGTAGGCCACCTGGCGCTGATCGATCCACCAGTCGACGAACTGTCGCACCTGGGCCAGATCCTGCACCTGGTGGAACGCCCACGCCGGTACGCCCTTGGGCACGTCCGGCGCGATGTAGGGGGGTCGGCCCTGGCTGTTGTAGCTGATGTAGTTCCAGTACAACCGGCCCAGTTCGTGGTCCGGGTCGACCCGCAGCAGGTCGCTCAGGTCCGCGTATACGCGCGCGTACAGGCGCTGGCGCTTGGAGGTGGTGTGTTCCTCCACCAGGAAGCCCCAGTTGTCGCGCACCTGGTTGAAGCGGTCGGCCACGTGCTCCTTGATCGCCTCGGCGCGTGGCTTGAACACCAGCCGCACCTGCGCACCGTCCAGTGCCTTGGCGTCGAAGCCGGGCGCAGCCGAGGCGATGCTCAGCCACAGGCTGTCGGCGGTGAGGATGCGGTCGCGCAGGTCCAGCCACAGCGTGCGCTTCTGCCCGGGCTGCACCGAGACGGAAACATCGATCATGTCGCGCGCCGGCCAGATCGGATCCTTGATGCGGATGTTCAGCGGGATCAGCCCATCGTGCGTGGCCGGCAGGGCCAGTGCAGGGAGGTCGATGGCCACGCCATCCAGCCCGTCATGCATGTTCTCCCAGCTGTAGGCCCAGCTGCGGATCAACGGCTGGTTGGCCGGCGCATCGCCCACGCCCGAGGGGATCAGCACGTGCACGATCGGTTCCGGCTCGGCCGGCAGCGTGTCGGCGCTGCGACGTCGCGAGCCTGCGCCCTTCGGCAGCGCCATCACCGTGCTGCGTTCGGCCAGCGGGTAGCGGCCC
>NZ_QAIJ01000033.1:18050-19779 GCF_003060985.1 Stenotrophomonas sp. HMWF023 | reverse complement strand
CACGTGCGCAATCCCAACGAACGTCGGACAATGGAGGCCTTGGCGGCCCGCCACGCCGCCCCTCCCGCTTTCCGCTGCAAGGAACTCCCCCATGGCCGCCCGCAAGTCCACCTCCCCCCTGATCGAAGTCCACGCCCGTCGTGGCCAGCCGCTGGGCATGTCCCCGGCCGTGTTCCTGCGCGACTTCTGGCAGAAACGCCCGCTGTTGATCCGCAACGCGTTCACCGACTTCCAGACCCCCGTACAGCCGGAAGACCTGGCGGGCCTGGCCTGCGAAGAGGGCGTGCTGGCCCGCCTGATCGAGCACGACAAGGCCCAGGACAGCTGGCGCGTGCGCAGCGGCCCGTTCCAGGAAGACATCTTCCCGGCCCTGCCCGACCACGACTGGACCCTGCTGGTGCAGGACGTGGACAAGTGGGACAAGGACGTGCGCGCCCTGATCGAACACTTCAGCTTCCTGCCGCGCTGGCGCATGGACGATGTGATGATCAGCTTCGCCGCCACCGGTGGCTCGGTCGGCGCCCATGTCGACCAGTACGACGTATTCCTGCTGCAGGCCCACGGCCACCGCCGCTGGCAGATCGATGCCAGTGAATCGATCAAGGGCAAGCGCCCGCCGCTGGGCTTCCGCCCCGACGTGGAACTGAAGCTGCTGCAGGTGTTCAAGCCGACCCACGACTGGGTGCTGGCGCCGGGCGACATGCTGTACCTGCCGCCGAACGTGCCGCATCACGGCGTCGCCGAAGACCCCTGCCTGACCTTCTCGTTCGGCATGCGCGCGCCGTCCTCGGCCGAGCTGATCAGTGATTATCTGGACACGTTGATCGCCGATGCCGACGAGAACATCCGCTACCAGGATGCCGACCTGAAGGCACCGGCCGACCCGAACGAAATCGACACCGTGGCAATGGCGCGGGTAATCACCGCGCTCAACGCCATCCGCATGAACGACCCCGACAAGCTGGGTGACTGGTTTGGCCGCTTCATCACCACCTACCGCGCCGCCGGCGAGGTGATGGCCCACCAGGCCGCGCCGCCGCAGGAAGAAGTGGTCGAGGCCCTGCAGTCGGGCCTGCTGCTGCAGCGTCACCCGTGGGCGCGCCTGGCCTGGCGCCGGGCCAAGCGTGGCGCCAGCCTGTATGTCAGCGGCCAGGATTTCGCCCTGCCGATCAAGGACGCACAACGCCTGGCAGGTGCCGAGCAGCTCGATGCTGCCGCCTACCGCGGCCTGTCCGACAAGGGCCGCGCAGTACTGCAGCAACTGCTGGTCGGCGGCGTGTTCCAGCTGATCGATCCGAACGAGGTGTATGCCGACGAGGAGGAAGAGGTGCTGGGTGAGGTGATCGAGGGCCGCGAGCAGGTCGAGGTCATCGACGCTGACGCCATGTCCGATGACGTCCATCTGGTGACTGTGCATGACGATGGCATTGAAGTGATCGTCAACTTCGACGACCACGACGAGGATGACAGCACCCCCAGCCGCGGCTGAACCATGAGCCCGCTCCGGGTCCAGCAGGTACGCCATGCCGAAGCCCACGTCGCCATCCACGACGTGCGCCAGCGGGTGTTCGTGCAGGAACAGGGCATCGACGCAGCCCTGGAGCGCGATGCCCTGGACCCGGTCTGCGCCCACGTGCTGGCGCTGGATGCCCACGGGCAACCGGTCGGCACCGGGCGGCTGGCGCCGGATGGTCGTATCGGCCGCATGGCGGTGCTGGCTGCGTATCGC
>NZ_QAIJ01000033.1:10656-18040 GCF_003060985.1 Stenotrophomonas sp. HMWF023 | reverse complement strand
GCGTTGGTACAGGCCGGGCACCAGCTCGGTCTGGCCGAGCTGCACCTGCATGCGCAGCTGCCGGCGCGCGACTTCTACGCCCGCCAGGGCTTCCTGCCGGAAGGCCCGGAATTCGAAGAAGCCGGCGTCGGCCACCAGCAGATGCGTCGCCGGCTGCAAGCCGTTTCCGCCATCGACAGCCGTGCTGAAGCGGTGGCGATCACCACGGCGATCATCCACCGCGCACGCTGCCGGCTGTGGCTGCACAGCCGGCAGCTGGACCCCGGCCTGCTGGATGCGCCACCGGTGCAGGCGGCCCTGCGCCGCTTCGTCACTGCCCGCCGCGACAAGCAGCTGCGGGTGATCGTGCATGACGCCGCGGCCATCGCCAGCGCCGGTGCGCCGCTGCTGGCGCTGTTCCAGCGCCTTCCCAGTGTGATCCAGTTCCGCGAGGTGGCCGATCCGATCGATCGCGCCCTGGCCTCGGCCTGCCTGCTCAACGATGCAGGCGACTTCTACTTTCGTCTCATCGGTCATCGCCTCGACGGCGAATCCGCAATCGCGCTACCGGCACGTTCGCAGCCGTTCGAGCAGCAATTGCAGCGTGTCTGGGACCGTTCGCGCGAATGCAGCGAATTGCGCGCACTCGGCATCTGACCGCAACCGGTGCGCTCAACCTGTCTGGGACCGACACCGGGGGACGCCCGATGCCCTCGTCGCTGCCCCTTCGTGTCCGGATGGGGGTACAATTTGGCCGTTTGAACGCGCCCGTGCATGGCTATTCATCTTCGTGCCGGGTCCTTCTGAAGCCATACCCCACAAAGCGAATCAGCACCCTCCATCGTGGACAATCAACTGAAGCAGTTTGCGCAATCTTCGCAACTCGCCGGCGGCAACGCCTCCTATGTCGAGGACCTGTACGAGCAGTACCTGGTCTCCCCGGATAGTGTCGATCCCAAATGGAAAACCTACTTCGACGGCTTCAAGGGCCGCGAAGCAGGCGACATTCCGCACTCGGCCGTCATTTCCCATATCGCGGACGCGGCCAAGGATGCGCTGAAAGCAGGCACCGGCACCGGTGCAGGCGATGAGCGCGAGCGCAATGTCGGTCGCCTGATCACCGCCTACCGTTCGCGTGGTCATCTGGACGCCCGCCTTGACCCGCTGGGCCTGGCCGCTCCGGTCAACACCCCGGACCTCGGCCTGCCCTTCCACAACCTGTCCGATGGTGACCTCAACAGCGAGTTCAGCACCGGCGGTGTGGGTGGTCAGCCGCGCATGAAGCTGCGTGATCTGCTGGCGCGCCTGAAGGCGACCTACACCGGTTCGATCGGTGCGGAGTTCATGCACATCTCCGAGGTCGAGCAGCGCCAGTGGATCTACAAGAAGCTGGAACTGGCCGGTGGCAACTACCAGCTGGACGCTGACACCCAGCGCCGTACGCTGGAGCGCCTGACCGCCGCCGAAGGCCTCGAGCGCTACCTGCACACCAAGTACGTCGGCCAGAAGCGCTTCTCGCTGGAAGGCGGCGACTCGCTGATCCCGATGATGGACACCATCATCCGCAGCGCCGGCAAGGATGGCGTCAAGGACGTGGTGGTGGGCATGGCCCATCGTGGCCGCCTGAACGTGCTGGTCAACACCCTCGGCAAGAACCCGCGCAAGCTGTTCGACGAGTTCGAAGGCAAGTTCGAGCACGACGAGCACGCCTCGGCGGGCGACGTGAAGTACCACATGGGCTTCTCCGCCGACGTGTCCACCGAAGGTGGCCCGGTCCACCTGGCGCTGGCGTTCAACCCGTCGCACCTGGAAATCGCCGATCCGGTGGTTGCCGGTTCCGTGCGCTCGCGCCAGGAACGCCGCAAGGACACCGCGCGCAAGCAGGTGATGCCGATCCTGATCCACGGCGACGCGGCCTTCTCCGGCCAGGGCGTGGTCATGGAGCTGTTCCAGATGTCGCAGGCCCGCGGCTTCGCCGTTGGCGGCACCGTGCACATCGTGGTCAACAACCAGGTCGGCTTCACCACCTCCAATCCGCTGGATACGCGCTCCACGCGCTATGCCACCGACGTGGCGAAGATGATCGCCGCACCGGTACTGCACGTGAACGGCGATGATCCGGAAGCGGTGGTGTTCGCCGCGCAGCTGGCCTTCGAGTTCCGCCAGAAGTTCGCCAAGGACGTGGTCATCGACCTGATGTGCTACCGCCGTTGGGGCCACAACGAGGCCGACGAGCCGGCGATCACCCAGCCGCTGATGTACCAGGTGATCCGCAAGCACGCCACCACCCGCGAGATGTACGCCGAGCAGCTGGAAAAGGCGGGCGTGATCGCCGCCGGTGCCGGCAAGGCGATGGTCGATGCGTACCGCGAGAAGCTCGATGCCGGTGAAGTGACCACCGAGCTGGCGAAGGTCGAGAAGACCCCGCCGACCAGCCCGCTGTTCGTTGATTGGCCCAAGCTGCTGGAAGGCAAGCTGTCCGACCAGATCTCGACCAAGGTCGACAAGGACAAGCTGCTGGCACTGGCCAAGCTGATCAACACCGTGCCCGAAGAAGTGCAGCTGCACTCGCGCGTGTCCAAGGTGTACGACGACCGTCGCAGGATGGCCGCTGGCGAGATCCCGGGCGACTGGGGCTTTGCCGAGAACCTGGCCTACGCCACCCTGCTGGACGAAGGCAGTGCCCTGCGCCTGGTCGGCCAGGACGTCGGCCGCGGTACGTTCACCCACCGCCACGCGATCCTGCACGACCAGAAGACCGACAACTACTACCTGCCGCTGCGGCAGCTGGTGGATTCGCCGGAGAAGGCCACCATCATCGATTCGCTGCTCAGCGAAGAAGCCGTGATGGCCTATGAGTACGGTTTCTCGACCACCGATCCGAACACCCTGTGCATCTGGGAAGGCCAGTTCGGCGACTTCGCCAACGGCGCCCAGGTGGTGATCGATCAGTTCATCGCCGCCGGTGAAGCAAAGTGGGGCCGCATCTCCGGCCTGACCCTGCTGCTGCCGCACGGCTATGAAGGTCAGGGTCCGGAACACAGCTCGGCGCGCCTGGAGCGCTTCCTGCAGCTGTGCGCGCTGGAGAACATGCTGGTGGTGGTGCCGTCGACCCCGGCGCAGGCCTTCCACATGCTGCGTCGCCAGCAGCACCTGACCACCCGCAAGCCGCTGGTGGTGATGTCGCCGAAGTCGCTGCTGCGCCACAAGCTGGCCGTGTCGACCCTGGACGAGCTGGCCAATGGCGAGTTCCAGCACCTGATCGGCGATGCCAATGCAGATGCCAAGAAGGTCAAGCGCGTGGTGCTGTGCTCGGGCAAGGTCTACTACGACCTGCTGGAAGACCAGACCAAGCGTGGCCAGGACGACGTGGCGATCATCCGCGTGGAGCAGCTGTATCCGTTCCCGCGTGCGTTGCTGGCTGCCGAACTGAAGAAGTACGGCAAGGCCACCGACGTGGTGTGGACGCAGGAAGAACCGCAGAACCAGGGGGCGTGGTACCAGATCCGCCACCACCTGCAGTTCTGCCTGGCCGATGGCCAGAGCCTGCACTACGCCGGTCGCGCACGTTCGGCTTCACCGGCTGCCGGTCACATGGCTGACCACGTCCGCGAACAGCAGCAGCTGGTCGCCGATGCACTGGTCAACCCGTTCAACGACTCGTTCGCTGAATAACTCTCCCCCTATTTAGAAGACAAACCAGGAAGCTCCCGCATGGCCACCGAAGTCAAAGCCCCGGTACTGCCCGAATCCGTCGCCGACGGCACCATCGCCACCTGGCACAAGAAGGTGGGCGACGCCGTCAAGCGCGACGAAAACCTGCTTGACCTGGAAACCGACAAGGTCGTCCTGGAAGTGCCGTCGCCGGTCGATGGCGTGATCAAGGAAATCAAGTTCGCCGAAGGCGCGACCGTGACCTCCAGCCAGGTCGTGGCGATCATCGAAGAAGGCGCCGTGGCCGCTGCCCCGGCTCCGGCTGCCGAAGAGAAGAAGGCTGAGGCCGCTCCGGCCGCTGCTGCTCCGGCCGCGGCCGCTGCTCCGGCCCCGGCTGCCAAGTCGGCTGCCGACGCACTGCCGCCGGGCGCCCGTTTCAGCGCCATCACCGAAGGCGTGAATCCGGCCGACGTCGATGGCACCGGCCGTCGTGGCGCCGTCACCAAGGAAGACATCGTCAACTTCGCCCGCAACGGCGGCGCCGGCAAGGCCGGTGGCGCACGTCCGGAAGAACGCGTGCCGATGACCCGCATCCGCAAGCGCATCGCCGAGCGCCTGATGGAGTCGAAGAACTCCACCGCCATGCTGACCACCTTCAACGAAGTCGACCTGTCCAAGGTCTCGGCGGCGCGCAAGGAACTGCAGGACGAGTTCGTCAAGGCACACGGCATCAAGCTCGGCTTCATGAGCTTCTTCGTGAAGGCCGCAGCCAACGCGCTGCAGCGCTTCCCGCTGGTCAATGCCTCGATCGACGGCGAAGACATCATCTACCACGGCTACTCGGACATCTCGATCGCCGTGTCGACCGAGAAGGGCCTGGTCACGCCGGTGCTGCGCAACGTCGAGCGCATGTCGTTCGCCGACATCGAAAAGACCATCGCCGACTACGCCAAGAAGGCCCGTGACGGCAAGCTGAGCCTGGAAGAACTGCAGGGCGGCACCTTCACCGTGACCAACGGCGGCACCTTCGGTTCACTGCTGTCGACCCCGATCATCAATCCGCCGCAGAGCGCCATCCTCGGCATGCATGCCATCAAGGAGCGTCCGATCGCCCAGAACGGCCAGGTCGTGATCGCGCCGATGATGTACCTGGCGATGTCCTACGATCACCGCATCATCGACGGCAAGGACTCGGTGCAGTTCCTGGTGGACATCAAGAACCAGCTGGAAAACCCGGGCCGCATGCTGTTCGGCCTGTAAGAGACCTCCCGCCCCTCCGCGCCTGCGCGGAGGGGTTCTGGTAATGCAACAAGGACTATTTCAATGGCTGAACAATTCGACGTCGTCGTCATCGGTGCCGGCCCGGCCGGTTACCACGCTGCCATCCGCGCGGCCCAGCTTGGCCTGAAGACCGCCTGCATCGACGCAGCGCTGGGCAAGGACGGCAAGCCGGCCCTGGGTGGCACCTGCCTGCGCGTGGGCTGCATCCCGTCCAAGGCGCTGCTGGATTCCTCGCGCCAGTTCTGGAACATGGGCCACATCTTTGGCGACCACGGCATCAGCTTCAAGGATGCCAAGATGGACGTCGAAGCGATGGTTGGCCGCAAGGACAAGATCGTCAAGCAGTTCACCGGCGGCATCGCCATGCTGTTCAAGGCCAACAAGGTCGCCGCCTATTACGGCTTCGGCGAACTGCAGCCGGGCAACGTGGTCAAGGTCACCCAGCATGACGGCTCGGTCGTCGAGCTGAAGGGCACCAACGTCATCATCGCCGCCGGTTCGGACTCGATCGAACTGCCGTTCGCCAAGTTCGACGGCGACACCATCGTCGACAACGTCGGCGGCCTGGACTTCACCGAAGTGCCGGCGCGCCTGGCCGTGATCGGCGCCGGTGTGATCGGCCTGGAACTGGGCAGCGTGTGGAAGCGCCTGGGTTCGGAAGTGACCATCCTGGAAGCGCTGCCGGACTTCCTGGCTGCGGCTGATACCGAAGTGGCCAAGACCGCCGCCAAGGAATTCAAGAAGCAGGGCCTGGACATCCGCCTGGGTGCCAAGGTCTCCAAGGCCGAAGTGACCGGCAAGGGCAAGAAGAAGGAAGTCGCCCTGACCTACACCGACGCCGAAGGCGAGAAGTCGCTGGTGGTGGACAAGCTGCTGGTGGCCGTCGGCCGTCGCGCTGCCACCAAGGGCCTGCTGGCCGAAGGTACCGGCGTCAAGATCAACGAGCGTGGCCAGATCGAAGTCGACGCGCACTGCCACACCGGCGTCAACGGCGTCTGGGCGGTCGGTGACTGCGTGCGCGGCCCGATGCTGGCGCACAAGGGCTTCGAGGAAGGCATCGCGGTTGCCGAACTGATCGCCGGCCTGCCGGGCCACGTCAACTTCGACACCATTCCGTGGGTCATCTACACCGAGCCGGAGCTGGCTTGGGTCGGCAAGACCGAGCAGCAGCTGAAGGCCGAGGGCATCCCGTACAAGGCCGGCAGCTTCCCGTTCGCTGCCAACGGCCGTGCCGTGGCGATGATCGAGCCGGCAGGCTTCGTGAAGGTTCTGGCCCACGCCGAAACCGATCGCATCCTGGGCATGCACCTGGTCGGCGCCAATGTGTCCGAGCTGGTGCACGAAGGCGTGCTGACCATGGAGTTCAGCGGTTCGGCCGACGACCTGGCGCGCATCTGCCACGCCCACCCGTCGCTGTCGGAAGTGATTCACGATGCAGCAATGGCGGTCAGCAAGCGCGCGATCCACAAGGCGAACTGATCCATCTGATGGTGCCGGCCGCTGGTCGGCATCCCCGGATGCTGAAAACCCCGCTTCGGCGGGGTTTTTTGTTGCACGATGACTGCAGAACAAGGGCGGAGCCCATTGGCACTCGGCGCGTGGCAGGCAAGCGGTGTCACCCTCGCCCTCACACGGGCATCGACCTCCAGTGCGGTAGGCTCACCCCTGAGGTCGCGTTGCATCGCCAAGCCACGGATGCGCGACAGGTGGTGCTCCCGCACCTGCTCGTGGGGCTGCTCAGACAGTGGAGATCTCCATGGAAAACGAACGAATCGAGACCCGCGGCGAAGATGGCCGAAGAGTGTTGGTATTCAAGTTCTGGCCGCACTTCGACGCAACGATTCTTCCCGGCACAAGCCTGGTCGAAGGCCTGCCGAGGTATGCGCTGGCAAACGGCAATTCCGTAACCTTCAACGGCGTGGATTTCGAAATCGCCGCTACCGGCGAAGAGCTGGTCCGGTCGTTGGCCATCGGGCGACCGCCATCGGGCTGATTCGTCTGATGCTGCTTGACCGGAGATCGGCCTCCTGCTTCAACGCTGCGGCGGTGTGCGCTCCCGGTCCGTAGCGTCCGGCTTCGGCGGATCGTCACAGATCCGGTGCTGGGCGATCACCTCACCCACCTTCCATTCCCTCACCACCCTGCAGCGTTCCCTCCCCGCATCCTTGTCGGTCGTTTTGACTTCCGCCTTGCCGGCAGAGTGCTGACGCTCAAGGTAGGCCGACGGCGGTTGCTTGGCCAAGGCCGGCGCCGCCATCAGCAGCGCCAGCGTCGCGATGGCAAGCGGCCTCATGCCGTCACCGCGCCGCGGCCACCGCCCAGCAGGCGTGCCGGCAACATGAACAGCGCGCGCAGGAAGGCGAACAGCGCCGAGAACGTGATACCGACCAGGCGGAACGGCAGGCTCAGCAGCCACACGAGCGGCCAGGCGATCAGCGCCAGCATCGCCAACGGCCAGCACAGCACGAAC
>NZ_QAIJ01000033.1:2324-10646 GCF_003060985.1 Stenotrophomonas sp. HMWF023 | reverse complement strand
CCGCCCTGCCCCAGTCCGGGCAAACGGTTTGCGACGAAACCCGGCTGGGGGCGATGAAACCGTTCGATCTGCGCCCTGCGTCTGCCCGGTAGCGCCGGGCCATGCCCGGCGGGTTGCATGGGTGTGCGGACCAAGGTCCGCACCCACCGAGGAGGTCCGCACCCGCCATTACACCGGCACGGCCCCAGGGCGACCGTGGCTCACCTGGAAGCGCGCGGCAGTGCGAACTTCTGCATCACGCCGCAGCACACTGTCGGCGAAGCGCAGTTCCGCGTCCACGGTCTGCCGGTTCAACTGCAGCTTCCACCAGCCACGCCGGTCGCCATCGAAATAGCGGATATGCGGATTCTGCGGGATCGACGGGCCGTAGTACGGGCCATACGGGGTGTCATCGCCACCGCTGCTGATCGCCGGGGCGATGAACTCGGTGGCGATCACCGGCGCATCCGCTGCATCGAAATCCAGCTTCAGGTCATTGACGAACGTGGAGTGCCAGTCACCGCCCAGTACGATGGCGTTGCCCTGCCCGCCGGCCTGCATCGCCTGCAACAGGCGCCTGCGGGCGGCCGGATAACCATCCCAGGCGTCGTTCCAGAAACGTTCGCGCGGCGTGCCCTGCTCCAACCGCAACTGCGCCATCAGCAGCTGCTGCACCACCACGTTCCAGCGTGTTCCCGCCGCGGCCGCCATCGACTGCGCGAACCAGGCCTCCTGCCCGACCCCGAGCATGCTCATGCGCGGGTCCAGGGCGGCTTCACAGCGTGGCGATTCGCCGACGCCACAGGGATTGGCCGGACGGAACTGGCGGCAATCCAGCAGCGTCAGCTGGGCCAGGTCGCCGTAGCGCAGGCGGCGGTGCACGCGCAGTCCACCGTTGCCGGTGGGCGTGCTGCGCATCGGCAGGTGTTCGTAAAACGCGCGATACGCAGCGGCGCGGCGAACGATGAAGTCCTCGGTCGGCACGTCGCTCTTTTCCGGATGGATGCCGGAATAATCGTTCTGCACTTCGTGGTCGTCCCAGATCACCGCAAAGGCGTGCGCAGCGTGCGCGGCCTGCAGGTCCGGGTCGAGCTTGTGCAGCGCGTACTGGTCGCGGTAACGCTCCAGGCTGAGCGTTTCACCGCTGAAGCGCTGTGCATCCAGGGTGCTGCCACGCGCGTTCTGCAACGGGCTGTATTCGTACAGGTAGTCACCGGCATGCAGCACCAGATCGACATCGCTGCGGGCGATATCCGCCAGTACCGGGTAGTAGCCGCTGTTCCAGGCCTGGCAGGTGCATAACGCCAGCCGCAGCTGCTGCAGCTGCGCATCCGGCATCGGCGCGGTGCGGAAATGCCCGACCGGACTCTCCTCGCCACCGTCGCATGCGAATCGATAGTAGTAATCGCGCCCTGGACGCAGGCCGGTCACTTCCACGTGCACCGAATGGGCCAGCTCCGGCACGGCCGCCGCCACGCCACGCTGCACCAGCCGACGCATCGCCGGATCTTCGGCAATGAACCAGCGCACCGGGATCGCGCGCGACGGCATGCCACCGCCGTTGAGGGGATCCGGTGCAAGACGCGTCCACAGCACCGCACCCTGCGGATCCGGATCACCCGCGGCGATGCCGAGGGTGAACGGATCGCGCCCCAGTCGCGGCCGCGGACCGGTGGCGGCTATGCCGGGCATGGCCGCCAGTGCGATCGCCGCTCCGGTCCCCTGCCAGGCCAGGCGCAGCAGACGACGGCGGGTTTCCGGATCGGCGATGCGCTTCATCAGAAGCGCACGGTCGCGGTGGCCATCACCTGCCGCGGCGCACCGACCTGCATGGTCGCCAGGCTGCGGGTCGGATCAGCGGCGTAGGTGCCGTTGGTGTTGATGGTTGCCAGATACTGCTTGTCGGCCAGGTTGGTCAGGTTCAGCGCCAGGGTCAGGTTCTGCGCCGGGCCGAGCTTGCCCATGTCATAGGCCACCGACGCATTGATCAGCCAGTAGCTCGGCACGGAGACGTCATTGGTGTAGGTCACGTAGCGCTTGCCGACGTGGTTGGCGGCCAGGCGCAGGTCCCACGGGCCCGGCGTCCACGCCAGGGTGCTGGCGAACATCCATTCCGGTGTGTCGACCGTCTTCTTGCCGCGGGTCGGCACCACACCGTTGTTGACGTAGTCGTTGTCGTAGCTGCTGTCATTCCACGACAGCGCGTTGGACCAGCTCAGGTCCTGCATCGGCTTCAGCTGCAAGGTCGCCTCGGCACCGCGGCTGGTGACTGAACCCACGTTGGAATACAGCGCCGGGCAACCGAGGATGCCCACGCACTGGGCAATGGCCAGCAGGCGGTTGTCGAACTTGACGTCGTACACCGCGACCGAGGCTTCATACCCCTGGCCGTAGCCGCGCCAGCCCAGTTCGATGGTGCGCGATTGTTCCGGCTTCAGGTCCTTGGCGCTGGCATCGAACGCCACCTGCGGAACATTGAATGGACTGCCCACGCCCAGCGCATAGGCCGCGATGTTCTTCGCATACGAACCGAAGATTTCATTGCGCTCGTCCAGCTTGAAGTTGAAGCCGGCCTGCGGCAGCAGCCCCTTCTTCGCGGCCAGGCTGCTGTTGCTGGCATAGCTGCCCAGCGGCGTGCGCACGCTGGTGCGGGTGTTGGGCGACTTGGCGCCGACGTCGATGGTCAGGCGGTCATCAAACAGGCGGAAGCGGTCCTGCACGTAGAACTGGCGGGTGATGGTGGTGTAGCGCTGGTGCCACACGCGCTGGTCCGGGTTGCGCAGGAAGAAGTCGTCGGTGATCGGGCCATCGATGTAGTAGAAGTTGCGCTGCACGCTGTGGCCGTTGTCTTCGTACCACAGGCCCGCTTCCAGCTCGTGGCCACCCACGTTCCAGGTGAACGCCGAGGTCACGCCGGTGCGGTCGATCGCATATTCGGTGGTGCGGATCGAGATCGGAATCTCGCGGCTGGTGCCCGGGTTGGACGGATTGGACGGGCTGAACCAGTGGCCCTGGCCGCGGTTGCTGTGGTTGTAGACGTTGACCTTCAGGCGCATCGTCTCGTTGAGGCCGAAGTCACCGGCGATGCTGGAGACATCATCGTTGCGCAGACCATGACCCGAGTAATACGCATCCCACGGGCTGTTGACGCCGCCGCTGTACTGGCCTCGCGCAGCGGCCAGGGCACGGTCCCAGTCCGGCGCATAGTTGTCCCAGTTCCAGCCCAGGCGATCGATCATCTCCAGCGACAGGTCCTGGTAATCGGCTTCAACCCGGCGCGAGGCGTTGAACAGCGCGGTGATGCGGCTGTCGACGCCGAAGTTGTAGGTCGCCTTGCCGTTGAACTGCTTGAGTTCATGCGAGCCCTTTCCCTTCCACTTGTCGCTCTCCGAATACGCACCGGACAGGTAGGCGGCGAAGCCCTGGTGTTCGCCGGTTTCCAGGCGTGCATAGCTGCGCCGTGCGCTGTCGCTGCCCAGGCTCTGCGCCAGCACGACACCGTATTCGGTGGAGGGATCGATGGAATAGAACTGGAACACGCCACCCAGGTTGCTGGTCGACGGCGTACCCAGCGCGCCGATGCCGGTGGAGACCTCGGCACCGCCCAGGTTCTCGCTGATCACCGCGCGGCTGATGTGCAGGCCGTTGCTGTTGCCATAACTCATGTTGCCCAACGGAATGCCATCGAGCGTGTAGCCCAGGCGGTTCTGGTTGAAGCCGCGCAGGCTGATGCTGGTGGACCATTCGTAGGCACCGGTGGCATCGGCCGATTCGAAATGCACGCCCGGCTTGCTGGCCAGCAGCTTCAGCGGGTTGGCGCCGGGCGGCAGCACCTTCATGTCCTCGGCGGTCACGCGCTGGACCTGGCGTGCCTCGCCCCGGCCGATCACCGAGACCGAATCCAGGGTGGTGGCCGACTGTGCGTCGACGGCAGGAGCGGTTTCAGCGGCGGCCAGCAAAGGCAGTGAGGCACAGACCAGCAGGGCCAGCAGATTGCGGCGAAGCGGAGCATGGCAAGACATGGGGATTCCTTGGGCGCGCTGGACGCCGAAGGGCGGCGTCAAAAGGGCAGCAGCGGCGGAATCGTAGAAGCGTTGCGTTACATGTCATTTACACGCCACATACGGATTTTAGGCGATCCGCATGGAGTACATGACGTCGCGCGCCCGAACGGAAAGAGCCGAGCGTGGGCTTGGCTTTACAGGGCACGCCGGAATCATCGGTTATTCGAAAGAACCAACCGAGTCGTGGGCCAGGTTGTCGAAACGGGTGTACTCGCCGAAGAACTTCAGCTTGCACGAGCCGGTGGGGCCACCACGGTGCTTGCCGATGATGATCTCGGCCAGGCCCTTGTCCGGCGAATTTTCCTTGTTGTAGTAATCGTCGCGGTAGATGAAGACGATCATGTCCGCATCCTGCTCGATTGCGCCCGATTCGCGAAGGTCGGCCATCACCGGGCGCTTGTCGGTACGCGTTTCCAGCGAGCGGTTGAGCTGGGACAGCGCGATGACCGGCACGTGCAGTTCCTTGGCCAGGCCCTTCAGCGAACGCGAGATCTCGGAGATTTCGGTCGCGCGGTTTTCGCTGTTGCCCGGCACGCTCATCAGCTGCAGGTAGTCGATCACGATCAGGCCCAGATCGTGCTCGCGCTTGAGGCGGCGGCACTTGGAACGCAGGATCTCCGGCGACACGCCCGGCGTATCGTCGATGAAGATCTTGGTTTCCTTCAGCATCTTGATCGCACCGGTCACCCGGCTCCAGTCCTCGTCTTCCAGCTGGCCGGTACGCAGGCGCTGCGCGTTGATGCGGCCATTGGAGGAGATCAGGCGCATCGCCAGCTGCGATGCGGACATTTCCATCGAGAACACCGCCACGCCCTTCTTCGACTTGATCGCCGCGTACTCGGCGATGTTCAGGGCGAAGGTGGTCTTGCCCATCGCAGGACGCGCGGCAAGGATGATCAGGTCGGTCGGCTGCAGGCCGGCGGTCATCGCATCGAAATCGGTGTAGCCGGTCGGCAGGCCGGTGATGTTGCCGCCATTCTCGAAGCGGTTGCGCAGCTCTTCGAACGCGTCCTTCAACGCGCCGGGCATGGCCACGAAGTCGGTACGGCCGCGCGCGCCCTGTTCGGCAATGGCGAACACGCTCTTTTCCGCAGCGGACAACAGCTCGCTGCTGTCGCGGCCCTCGGGCTGGAAACCATCGTTGACGATGTCGGTGCCGACCTGGATCAGCTGCCGCAGCACCGCCTTGTCGCGCACGATCTCAGCATAGGCCACGATGTTCGCCGCCGACGGCGTGGTGCTGGCCAGTTCGATCAGATAGGCGCCGTCGCCCACCAGCTCCATCTTGCCCTGCGATTCGAACCACTCACCCAGAGTCACCGCATCGAACGGGCGCTCGCGCTCGGACAGCTCGCGGATCGCCCGGTAGATCATCTGGTGGTCGCGGCGGTAGAAGTCGCCCTCGGTCAACTGATCGTTGACCCGGTCGTAGGCGTCCGGTGCCAGCATCAGGCCGCCCAGCACCGCCTGTTCGGCCTCCACCGAGTGAGGCGGCACGCGCAACTGGTCGATACGCGATTCATCGCGATCGCGATCAAAGCCTTCGCCGCGCTCTCTGCGGTTGGAACGGAAGCCGGAACGGGCGGACATGCTGCGGTGTTTCCTGCAAAAGGGGCCAGACCAGTGTAGGCATGCGCCGACCCCGGCGGCCATGGACAAATCTGTGGATAAGCCGTGGAAGAACGGGGGATATCCGCCTGAGCCTGTCCAGACTAGCGCGGGGGCGTCGCATTGCCTGCGACGGGCGTCGTTGCGACGCCCGCAGCGGAGCATTATCGCAGATGGCGACCGCGGCCGCTGGCGTCAATCGCCCTTGGCATGTACCGCGATCAGGGCCAGGAACCGGTCCACGTAGCCCTGCAGGAACGTCTGCGTGCCTTCATTGTGGATCGTGCCGTCGGCATCGATCAGACCATCCTTGAAGTGGATGAACGCCTCGGGCTGGCCAAGCACGTGCATGTCCAGGAAGGCCAGGCTGTTGCGCAGGTGCTGCTGGGCCACCGCCGTGCCGATCTGGCCGATGGAGGCGCCGATCACCGCCGCTGGCTTGCCCGCGAAGGCGCTGTCGCCGTAAGGGCGCGAGCCGATGTCGATCGCATTCTTCAGCACGCCCGGCACGGAACGGTTGTATTCAGGGGTAACGAACAGCACGGCGTCGGCGGCGCGCACCTGGTCTTTCAGGCGCGTGCCCTGCGCCGGGTAGCTGGCGTCGAAATCCTGGTCGTACAGCGGCAGGTCGCCGATCTGCACATACTGGAAGCGCGCCTTGTCGCCGGCCAGCTTCTCCAGCGCGTGCGCCAGCTTGCGGTTGCAGGACTCTTTGCGCAGGCTGCCGACGAAAACGGCAATGGTGGGGACGGACATCAGGACATACTCCTCACGGTGCGGGAGAGCCAGCCTAGCGGCCGCGCCCTTCCCCACCGGTGAAGATCAGCCGCGCTGTACGCCTGCGCGTACCTGCCGCCAATGGTCCTGCCAGGCCTGGAACATCAGCACGTTCCACAGGTGCGTGTGCCACTTGCGCTGGCCGCCCAGGAACTGCTGCCACAGCGGCTGCACGGCCGCGGCCGACAGCACGCCCTCGCGTTCCAACCGCGCCGGCTGCAGCAGTTCGTCCGCCCAGGGTTTCAGATCGCCCTTCAGCCAATCACTGACCGGCGCGCCGAACCCACGCTTGGGCCGGTGCACCATCGATTGCGGCACGTACCGCCCCAGCACGCGCTTGAGCAGCACCTTGCTGGTCGATTCACTGCGCTTGAAGCCCAGCGGCAGCGACCACGCGAATTCGGCCACGCGCCAGTCCAGCAAGGGCGCGCGCGCCTCCAGGCTGACCGCCATCGAGGTGCGGTCCACCTTGCACAGCAGGTCGTCGGGCAGATAGCTGACGAAGTCAGCCAGCATCATCGCATCGGCCGGCGTACCGGCACCATGCAGCGGATCGGCCAGATCGTAGAAGCTGCCCGCCTCGCGTGCACCGATCACCGCCGCCGCTGGATCGCGCCAGCGCGAAATGCGGTTGCGATACACATCGCCGATGCCGCGCGCGCCGGTTTCGGCCAGCAACGCGGCCAGCCCACCAGTGCGCGACGCTTCACCCTGCTGGTGCGCACGCGCGCCCATCCAGCGCCGCAGCGGCGCTGGCACCCGTCCCAGCATCTGCCAGTTGCGCAGCGCGCGTACATAGCGGGTGTAGCCGAAAAACAGCTCATCGCCACCATCGCCGGACAACGCGACGGTCACGCCCTGCCGGGCGAGGCGGGCGACCAGCGCGGTCGGCACCTGCGAGGCATCGGCAAAGGGTTCATCGAACATCGCCGGCAGCTGCGGCACCACCGCCAGCGCATCGGCGCCGCTGACATACAGTTCGGTGTGATCGCAGCCAAGGTGGGTGGCCAGTTCCCTGGCCAACGGCGCCTCGTCGTGGTGGGAGCCGCTGAAGCCGATGCTGAAGCTGTGCACCGGCTGCCCGCTCTGCGCCTGCATCAGCGCCGCCACCAGCGACGAATCGGTGCCGCCGGACAGGAACACGCCCACCGGCACATCGGCGACCATGCGCAGCGCCACCGCATCCCGCAGCAGGCCATCCAGCTGCTCCTCGGCCTCCTCGATGCGGCCCTGGAACGGTGCGGCCAGTGCAGCCTGCATGCGCGCACGCGCGTCCCAGTACGGGCGCTGTGCCTGCTCTGGGCGATGTGCGCTGGCCCCTGCCGCCACCGCCGCCGCATCCAGCCGCAGCACGCGACCGGGCATCATCTTGTAGCAGCGCTGGTGGATGCTGTGCGGTGCGGGGATGTAATCCAGCCGCAGCAGCAGCGTCAGCGCATCGCGGTCGATATCGTTGTCGAAATCCGGGTGCTGCCACAGCGCCTTCAGCTCGGAGCCGAACACCAGCGCATCACCAGCCCAGCCGTAGTACAGCGGCTTCTTGCCGACCCGGTCGCGGGCCAGCCACAAGCACTGTTCCTGGCGATCCCACAAGGCAATGGCGAACATGCCGTTGGCGCGCTGCAGGGTGTCCTCGACACCCCACTGCAGGATCGCGGCCAGCAGCACCTCGGTATCGGAATGGCCACGGAATGCATGGCCCAGCGGTTCCAGTTCGGCGCGCAGGGCGGCGAAGTTGTAGACCTCGCCGTTGTAGGCCATCACATAGCGGCCGTCGGCCGAGGCCATCGGCTGGTGGCCCAGCGGTGAAAGATCGAGGATGCTCAGGCGCCGGTGGGCCAGGGCGATGCCGGCGGCGGCATCGACCCAGGTACCGCCGTCATCCGGCCCGCGA
>NZ_QAIJ01000033.1:0-2314 GCF_003060985.1 Stenotrophomonas sp. HMWF023 | reverse complement strand
CAACATTCCCGCCAATCCACACATGCATCAGGGTTCCTGCGCCAGGTCGAGGGCGGCGCCAATCACTGCATTGTCGCTTGGAAGCCCGAACATTGCTGCCCCCGCCAGTGGCGTATAGGTATCGGCACCGCAGACCCGGCGCACCGGAAGGTGGCCATGGCCGGCCTCGACCAGCGCAGTGATCACGCCTTCGCCGATGCCCCCGCTCTGCCTGCCCTCGTCCAGCACCAGCACCCGCTGCGCGGTGGCGGCCTGGGCGCCGATGAAGGCGGCATTCAACGGCACCAGCCAGCGCAGGTCGACCACCCGCACCTGCCAGCCCAGCTGCTGCTCGATAGCGATAGCTGCGCGCAGCGCCATCGGCACACCGTTGCCGTAGGTGAAGATCACCAGATCGGTGGCATCCGGCGCGTACACCCTGCCCTCGCCCAGCACCAGCGCCTGCCCGGGTGCGGGGTAGTCGAACAACCACTGGCCGTCGCCGGCCGTGTGCAGATCCTTGGTCATGTAAAGGGCGATCGGTTCCAGGAACACCGCTACCCGGCCATCCACGCGGGCCAATGCCGCCAAAGTGCGCAGCATCATCACCGCATCATCGCCACGCGACGGACAGCCCACCACCAGCCCCGGGATGTCACGCAGCGCCGTAATCGAGTTGTCGTTGTGGAAATGGCCGCCGAACCCTTTCTGGTAGCCCAGCCCGGCCACCCGCACCAGCATCGGGTTGCGGAACTGGTCATTGGAGAAGAACTGCAGCGAGCAGGCCTCGCCGCGCAGCTGGTCGATGGCGTTGTGCAGGTAGGCCAGATACTGGATTTCCGGAATCGGCAACATGCCCATGTTGGCCAGACCCTGGGCCATGCCCAGGATCATGGTCTCGTCCAGCAGCGTGTTGAATACCCGGCGCGGGCCGAAGCGGCGCAGCAGGTCGCGCGTCACCGTGTAGACGCCGCCCTTCTGCGCGACGTCCTCGCCAAACAGCAGCGCCTGCGGATACTTGCCCAGTAGTTCCTGCAGCCCGTGGTTGATCTGGATCGCCAGGTGCCGCGGCGGTTGCCGCTCGGGCAGCGCGTCGGCACCGCCGTACAGCGCCTGCCGGGCCTCGACGGGCGCCACGCGCTCGGCCTCGGCCTGTACCGCTGCCGGCGTATAGGGTGCCAACGGCGTGATCACTTCCTGCAATGTCTGCAGCTTCGGACGCGTATCGGCATCAATGGCAGCGGCCATGCAGCGCGCGCGCAGGGTTTCATAGGCGGCCTCCACGCCGGCCGCATCCATCCAGCCCGATTCCAGTGCGATCTGCGCCGAGCGCAGCAGCGGGTCCTGCGCCTCGGCCGTGCACAGCTCCGCCAGCGCACGCCATTCCACCTCGAAGTCGGTACCGGCATGGCCCATCAACCGCGTGGTCCGCAGGTGCAGGAAGGTAGGCCGACGCGTGCGCCGGCAGTGCTCGACCGCCGCCTGCACCTGCGCGTGCCCGGCCGCCAGGTCCAGGCCATCGGCGAAGAAATAGTCCAGGCCCGGTTGCCGGCTGAAGCGCTCTGCGATCCATCCCTCAGGTGTTTTCACCGAAATGCCGAGGCCGTTGTCCTCGCACACGAACAGGATCGGCACCGGCAGCTTCTGGTAGGCCGACCACATCGCGGTATTGAACGCGGTCTGCGCGGTGGCATGGTTGGCCGAGGCATCGCCGAAGGAGCACATCACGATGCTGTCGGCCGGAATCGGCAGCGGCTGGCTCAGGCGCCTGCCACTTTCGATCGCCAGCGCGGTACCGAGTGCCTTGGGCAGGTGCGATGCGATGGTCGAGGTCTGCGGCAGCACCCACAGCGGCTTGCTGCCCCACACTTTGTGACGGCCGCCACTGGCCGGATCGTCGGCACTAGCGGCGAAGGACAGCGCGGCGTCGCGCACGGGATCCATGCCTGGCACCAGCCGTGCGCGCTCGGCCATGAAGGCGCCGGAACGATAGTGCAGGAATGCCGGGTCGGTGTGCCGGCAGGCGCGCGCAAGCAGCGCGTTGCCTTCATGACCGGAGGAGCCGATGGTGTAGAAGACCTTGTTCTGCACGCGCAGCACGCGCGCCATCAGATCCAGCTGGCGACTGAGCAGCTGCGATTCGAACAGCTCGCCGAAGGCAGCCGCCGTCAGGGTGCTGCCCGGCAGGATCGGCGCATCCGGCGCCGGTTGCGGTCGCGGCATGCCGCGCCAGGCGCGTACGGCCTCGAGGAAATTGACGTCACAGACTTCGGCGCGGTTTAAGCCGCGCATGCGTGCGGGAATGGGATCTGGAACCACAGCGAACATCGAACAC
>NZ_QAIJ01000250.1:15051-20115 GCF_003060985.1 Stenotrophomonas sp. HMWF023 | reverse complement strand
GTGGCGGCTCGCTGCGCGACATCCTGCTCGGCCACTATCCGCTGGGCTGGGTGAAGCATCCCGAGTACCTGGGCTTCACCGTGTGCGCGGCGCTGATCGCCACCTGGGTGGCGCGCTGGATGCATCACTTCCGCCGCACCTTCTTGGTGCTGGACGGGCTGGGCCTGATCGCGTTCACCCTGATCGGCTGCTCGATCGCGCGCGAGGCTGGCCATGCACTGCCGATCGTGCTGATCGCCGGCATGCTCACCGGCGCCTTCGGCGGCGTGCTGCGCGATATTCTCTGCAACGAGGTGCCGCTGATCTTCCAGAAAGAGCTGTACGCGATCATCTCGCTGCTGACCGGTGCGGTGTATCTGCTGTTGCTGCACTGGGGTGTGGCCGATGCCACGGCAATCCTGTGCTGCCTGGGTGGTGGCTTTGCCGTGCGCCTGCTGGCAATCCACTACCGCTGGGAAATGCCGAAGTTCGTGTACCACGACGAAGTGCATTGATCGTTTGGCGGTGATGCCGGCCGGCAACCGCCATCATCGGTCGGGGCGCATGACCAAGGTCATGCGGCGACGGCCCGCGTAAACCGCTACCATTGGCGCCCCGTCGCACGCGCGACGGCATCCAGCCACGCCGCGTCCGCGGCCCCGCCAGACAATCCCCCTCCCCGCTGCCCGTGGCCCTTCGTGGCGCCGACGGGCCCGCATGACCCTGCGTGCACGCAGGGCGCAGGATGCCCCATGTCTGTCGCCGAAAACTCCCGCTTTCGCCGTGCCCGTCCGCTGCTGGTCGTTGCCGGTCTTGCCCTTGTCGCTGGCCTGGCGTGGTGGCTGTGGCCGCATGCCGAGGCGGACGGTGGCAAAGAAGCCGGTGGCGGCAAGGCAGTACCGGTACGCATCGCCCGCGCCAGCGCCGAACCGCTGGTGCTGCGGATGAAGGCGGTCGGTACGGTCACCCCGCTGCACAGCGTGGTGGTGCGCAGCCGCGTGGACGGCGAACTGATGCGCCTGCATTTCCAGGAGGGTCAGCAGGTCAAGGCCGGTGACCTGCTGGCACAGATCGATCCCCGCCCCTACCAGGTGAAGCTCGCGCACGCACAGGGTACGCAGCAGCAGAACCTGGCCGAGCTGGAGAATGCCGAGCGCCAACTGCAGCGCTACCGCGAACTGCAGCGTCAGAACTACGTGTCCGCGCAGGAACTGAGCGACCAGCAGAGCAAGGTGCGGCAGCTGCAGGGGCGTCGCCTCAGCGACCAGGCTTCGGTGGACGAAGCACGACTGCAGCTGCAGTACACGCGCATCGTCGCCCCGGTCAGCGGCCGAGTTGGCCTGCGTCGATTGGACGTAGGCAACCTGGTGCACGCCAGCGATACCGAAGGCCTGGTCACGCTGGCGCAGACCGCCCCGATCAGCGTGCTGTTCACCGTGCCCGAACCAGAGCTTCCCGCCCTGCTCGATGCCGTGCAGGCGCAGCCGGCGCTGGTGGTGGAAAGCTGGGACCGCGAAGAACGCCGGCAGCTCGCCAGCGGCACCCTGTCCAGCGTCGACAACCGCATCGATACCGCCACCGGCACGCTGAAGCTGCGCGCGCAGTTCGACAACGCCGATCAGGCGCTGTTCCCCAACCAGTTCGTCAATGTGCGCCTGCAGCTGGGTGAGCATCCCGCACTGCTGGTTCCCGATGCCGCCGTGCAGTTCGGCAGCCAGGGCAACTACGTGCACATCATCGACAAGGACAACAAGGCACAACGGCGCACGGTGGTGCTCGGCCCGGCCGATGACGGTCGCGTTGCGGTGCGCTCCGGCCTGGTGGCCGGTGACAAGGTGGTGATCGAAGGCATCGACGGGCTGGAAGACGGCACCGCGGTGGAGATCATCACCGAGGAGGCATCGACCAAGGCCGGCGCATGAACCTCTCGCGCGCCTTCATCCTGCGCCCGGTCGCCACCACGTTGCTGATGGTGGCGCTGCTGCTGTCCGGCGTGCTGGCCTATCGCCTGCTGCCGGTGGCAGCGCTGCCGCAGGTCGACTACCCGATCATCCAGATCACCACGCTGTACCCCGGCGCCAGCCCGGAGTTGACCACGCGCACCATCACTGCGCCGCTGGAGCGCCAGCTCGGGCAGATTCCCGGCCTGAAACAGCTGTCGTCCACCAGTTCCGGCGGCGCCTCGGTGATCACCCTGCAGTTCGGCCTGGAGGTGTCGCTGGGTGTGGCCGAACAGGACGTACAGGCGGCGATCAACGCGGCCGGCAGCTTCCTGCCCGGCGACCTGCCGGTGCCGCCGGTGTACCGCAAGGTCAATCCGGCCGATACGCCGATCCTGACCCTGGCGGTTACCTCGCAGGGCTTGTCGCTGCCGCAGGTGCACGATCTGGTCGACACCCGCATCGCGCAGCGGTTGGCGCAGCTGCCCGGTGTCGGTCTGGTCAGCCTGGCCGGTGGCCAGCGCCCGGCCGTGCGCATCCAGGTCAATCCGGGCGCACTGGCCGCCAACAACCTTGGCATGGACCACATCCGCACCGCGATCGCCGCGGCCAACGTCAACCTGCCCAAGGGCAGCTTCGATGGTCCGATCCGCGCGGTGATGCTCGATGCCAACGACCAGATGCGCAGCGTGGCCGAGTACCGCGCACTGGTGCTGGCCTGGCGCGAGGGCGCACCGCTGCGGCTGGGCGATGTGGCGACCATCACCGATGGTGCCGAGAACCGCCAGCTGGCGGCATGGAGCGGCACCACCCCGGCGGTACTGGTGAACATCCAGCGCCAACCCGGCGCGAACGTCATCGCCGTGGTCGAACAGGTGCGTGCGTTGCTGCCGCAGCTGCAGGCCACGCTGCCGGCCGGCGTGCAGATGACCGTGCTCAGCGACCGCACCGAATCGATCCGTGCGTCCGTGCGCGGCGTACAGAAGGAACTGGTGCTGGCCATCGCGCTGGTGGTGCTGGTGACCTGGGTGTTCCTGCGCAACCTGCCGGCCACGCTGATTCCCAGCGTGGCGGTGCCGCTGTCGCTGATCGGTACGTTCGCGGTGATGCTGCTGGCCGGCTATTCGCTCAACAACCTCACGCTGATGGCGCTGACCATTGCCACCGGCTTCGTGGTGGACGATGCGATCGTGATGCTGGAAAACATCGCCCGCCACCTGGAAGACGGCGAAAGCCCGCGCGAGGCGGCACTGAAGGGGGCCAGCGAGATTGGCTTCACCCTGGTATCGCTGACGGTCTCGTTGATCGCCGTGCTGATCCCGTTGCTGTTCATGGCCGACCTGGTGGGTGCGCTGTTCCATGAGTTCGCGGTGACGCTGGCGGTGGCCATCGGCATTTCGCTGCTGGTGTCGCTGACCTTGACGCCGATGTTGTGCGCGCGATTCCTGAAGCCACATGCCAAGCAGGCGGCTGTGCCCGACGTCTTCGATCGCATCATCGCCCTCTACGACCGCCAGCTGCGCTGGGTGCTGCAACGCCAGCCACTGATGCTGCTGGCGACGGTGGCCACGCTTGCGCTCACCGTGGCGCTGTACTTCGCCGTGCCCAAGGGCTTCTTCCCGGTGCAGGATGCCGGCCTGGTCCAGGGCATCAGCGAAGCCCCGCAGGCGATCTCGTTCCAGGCCATGCGCGAGCGCCAGCTTGCCCTGGCCACGGCCATCGAACAGGACCCGGCCGTGGCCAGCCTGTCCTCCTACATCGGCGTGGACGGCAATAATGCCGCCCTCAACACTGGCCGCCTGCTGATCGAACTGAAGCCGCATGGAGAGCGCGAGAGCGCCGACGTGGTGATGGCGCGGCTGCAACAGCGCGTGGCCAGGATTCCCGGCATCACCCTGTACCTGCAACCGGTACAGGAGCTGGGCATCGAAGACCGCATCAGCCGCAACCAGTACCAGTTCACCCTGACCACGCCGGACCTGCAGACGCTGGAAACCTGGACACCGAAGCTGTTGCACGCGCTGCGCCAGTCGCCCGCGCTGCGCGATGTGGCCAGCGACCTGCAGATGCAGGGCCGACAGGCCAAGGTGAGCATCGACCGCGATGCCGCCGCACGTCTGGGCGTGAGCGTGGAAGCAGTGGCCGACGCACTGTACGACGCCTACGGGCAACGGCAGATCTCGACCATCTTCACCCAGGCCAGCCAGTACCGGGTGGTGCTGGAGGCCGATCCGGCGCGGCAACCGGGGCCGGAGGCGATCACCGGCCTGCGCGTGCGCAGCAGCAACGGCCAGACCGTGCCGCTAGGGGCGGTGGCGCGCGTCGAGCAGGGGCCGACGGCACTGCTGCGCAACCATGTCGGCCAGTTCCCGGCGGCCACGCTGTCGTTCAACCTTGCGCCCGGCGCATCGCTGGGTGAAGCGGTGGATGCGGTGCATGCCGCGCAGGCGCAGGTGGCATTGCCGCAGAGCATCGAGCTGCGCCTGCTGGGTGCGGCGGCGGCCTTCAGCAGCTCGCTGTCGAGCACGCTGTGGCTGATCCTTGCCGCCGTGGTGGTGATGTACATCGTGCTGGGCGTTCTCTACGAGAGCTTCATCCACCCCATCACCATTCTCTCCACCCTGCCCTCGGCGACCGTGGGCGCTCTGGCCGCGTTGTGGGTGAGCGGACGCAGCCTGGACCTGATCGCGGTGATCGGCATCGTGCTGCTGATCGGCCTGGTGAAAAAGAACGCGATCATGATGATCGACTTCGCGCTGGACGCGCAGCGCACGCGCGGCATGAGTCCGCGTGAAGCGATCCACCAGGCGGCGCTGCTGCGCTTCCGGCCGATCCTGATGACCACCCTGGCTGCGTTGTTCGGCGCGGTACCGCTGATGCTGGCCAGTGGCTCGGGCGCCGAGCTGCGGCAGCCGCTGGGCTGGGTGATGGTGGGTGGCCTGATGGTCAGCCAGGTGTTGACCCTGTTCACCACGCCAGTGATCTACCTGGCCTTCGACCGTCTGCAGCGTCGCCGCGCTTCGGCACCGGCAACAGCAGACGGGGCCGGCGCATGACCCCTGTGGCGCGCCTGGCACAGGCCTGCGTGCAGCGTCCGGTGGCGACCATCCTGTTGGCGGTGGCGCTGGTACTGGCCGGCCTGCTG
>NZ_QAIJ01000250.1:14547-15003 GCF_003060985.1 Stenotrophomonas sp. HMWF023 | reverse complement strand
TGCTGCCGGTGGCACCGCTGCCCCAGGTCGACTATCCCGCCATTGAAGTCAGCGCCAGCCTGCCCGGCGCCTCGCCCGAATCGATGGCGGCCACCGTCGCCACGCCGCTGGAGCGTGCGCTGGGCAGCCTGCCCGGCATTTCGCGCATCGATTCGGCCAGTACCCAGGGGCAGACCGAGATCGAATTGAAGTTCGTGCTCGGCCGCGATATCGACGAGGCCGCCCGCGAAGTGCAGGCTGCGATCAACCTCGCCCGCGGCCAGCTGCCCAGCGGCATGCCCGGCATGCCGCAGTACCGCAAGGTCAACCCGTCGCAGGCACCGATACTTGCGTTGGCACTGACCTCCGACACGCTTTCGCCGGGCCAGCTGTACGACCTCGGTTCAACCGTACTGGCGCAGAAGCTGTCGCAGGTACCGGGCGTGGGCGAGGTGCAGGTGGGCGGCAGCGCGCTGC
>NZ_QAIJ01000250.1:2914-14537 GCF_003060985.1 Stenotrophomonas sp. HMWF023 | reverse complement strand
GCGTATCGCTGGACCCGAATGCCCTCAATCACGCGGGCCTGGCACTGGAAGACGTGGCACAGGCGATCAGCCGCGCCAATGCAGTGCGGCCATTGGGTGCGGTCGCAGGCGCGAACCAGCACTGGCAACTGGAGGCGCCGCTGCAGCTGCGCCAAGCCGCGCAGTATCGCGAGCTGGCGCTGGAGGCCAGCGATGATCGCCTGCTGCGGCTGGGCGATGTCGCCGCCGTCGCCGATGGCGTGGAGGATCGCTATGCCAGTGGCTTCCACAACGAACGCCCGGCCGTACTGCTGATCGTCAGCCGCCAGCCCGGCGCCAACATCATCGCCACCGTCGATGCGATCCAGGCGCAGCTGCCGCAGCTGCACGCCCTGCTGCCGAGCACGGTGGACATGCGGCTGGTGATGGACCGCTCGCCGGTGATCCGGGCCACCCTGCACGAAGCAGAAGTGACCCTGCTGCTGGCGATCGCGCTGGTGGTGCTGGTGGTGCTCGGCTTCCTCGGCCACTGGCGCGCAGCACTGGTACCGAGTGTCGCGATTCCGGTGGTGCTGTTCGGCACGCTGGCGTTGATCGCGCTGATGGGCTTCTCGCTCAATACGCTCTCGTTGATGGCCCTGATCGTGGCGGCGGTACTGGTGGTGGACGACGCCATCGTGGTGCTGGAAAACATCGCGCGCCATCGCGAACTGGGCGCCGACCGCTGGCAGGCGGCGGTGCGCGGTGCATCCGAAGTGGGCGCTACGTTGCTGTCGATGAACCTGGCGCTGGCCGTGGTGTTCGTCTCGATCCTGTTCCTGGACGATTTCGTCGAGCGCCTGTTCCGCGAATTCTCGCTGACCCTGGTGGCGGCGATGACGGTGTCGGTGCTGGTGGCACTCAGCCTGGTGCCGATGCTGTGCGCGCGCCTGTTCGTTGATGACGCACAACAGCCCTCGCGCTGGCAGCGCGGCGGCAATGCGCTGTTCGAGCGCGTGCGTGGCGCCTATCTGCGCACCCTGCAGGCCAGCCTGCGTCACCTGCGCTGGCCATTGCTGGCCTTCGTGGCGGTTATCGCACTCAATGCGTGGCTGTTCCAGCAGGTACCCAAGGGCATCGTTCCGCAGCAGGACACCGCACAGCTGCGCGGCTTCGCGCGTGGCGATGACGGCCTGTCCTTCCAAGCAATGCAGCCGAAGATCGATGCCTACCGCAAACTGCTGCTGTCCGACCCCGCCATCGAGGACATCATCGGGTATATCGGTGGCAGCAACGGGGTCAACAACGCCTTCATCATGATCAAGATGAAGCCGCTGGCCGAACGCGGCGTCTCCAGCCAGCAGGTGATCGACCGCCTGCGTGCGCGCCTGCCCAAGTTGCCTGGGGGCAACCTCTATCTGTGGGTGGACCAGGACATCCGCCTGGAAGGCGCCGGCAGCAGCGGCAAGTACGAATTCCAATTGCTGTCGGCCGATACCGCGCCATTGCGCCAATGGGCACCGAAGGTCGCTGCTGCGCTGCGTGGCCTGCCGGAACTGGTGGACGTGGAAGCGCAGGGCGAGGCCGGCATGCGCCAGGTGATGCTGGACATCGACCGCGAGGCCGCCGCGCGCCACGGCGTGGACCTGCGCACCGTGGCCAACATGCTCAACAACTCTTTCAGCCAGCGCCAGGTCGCCACCCTGTACGACAGCCTCAACCAGTACCGGGTGGTGATGGAGCTGGACCCGAAGCACACGCAGGACCCGGGCACGCTGTCACGGCTGCAGGTGATCGATGGCGGCGGCCAGCGCATTCCGCTGTCGAGCATCGCCAGCTGGCGCTACGGCATGGCGCCGGACCGCGTGTACCACAGCGAGCAGTTCGCCTCGATCTGGATCGAGTTCGCGCTGGCGCCGGGCGTGGGCCTGGAGCAGGCCACGCAGGCCATTGATGCGGCGATGGCCAAACTGATGCTGCCGCGCTCGGTGCAGGCCAAGCTGTCCGGCGAGGCCGGTGGCCTCGAGCAGCTGCGGTCGCGCCAGTTGTGGCTGGTGCTGGGTGCCACCCTGGCGGTGTACCTGGTGCTGGGCATCCTCTACGAGAGCTTCCTGCAGCCCTTGGTGATCCTGTCCACGCTGCCGTCGGCCGGTATCGGCGCGCTGCTTGCGCTGTGGCTGTTCGGCAACGAACTGAACCTGATAGCGCTGCTCGGTCTGTTCCTGCTGGTGGGCGTGGTGATGAAGAACACCATCCTGCTGGTCGACTTCGCGCTGGCCGGCGAACGCCGCGGGCTGAGTGCGCGCGATGCGGTGATGGAAGCGGCACGATTGCGCCTGCGGCCGATCCTGATGACCTCGCTGGCGGCACTGCTGGGCACGTTGCCACTGATGCTGGCCAACGGCGAAGGCTGGGAGCTGCGGCAGCCGCTGGGCATCGCGATCGTGGGCGGGCTGCTGGTCAGCCAGTGGTTGACGCTGTACACCACGCCGGCGATGTATCTGGCGTTGGCGAGGGTGCGCGCGAGAGGGTGAGCGGGGCGACTTCATCCACGCATGGCGTGGATCTACATAACCTGGTCGGGGTTCACACCACCCCGGCGATGTACCTGGCGCTGTCGTACATACGCAGCGCCAGGCGCATCGCCGGTGCAGACGGGCCGGTCTCCAACTCCGACCGGCCCTGATCGCGGCCGCACCCCCGCAGGCGCTGGCCGCCATCCACACACGTGCCGCACTCAGGCGGCTTCGGACACCTTCACTTCGCGACGGGCGCGCACGGCCGCCGCCAGCCGCTCCAGCACCGTCACGGTGGTGTCCCAGTCGATGCAGCCATCGGTGATGCTCTGGCCGTAGACCAGCGGCTGGCCTTCGACCAGCTCCTGACGGCCACCGACCAGATGGCTTTCAACCATCACACCGACGATGCGCTGCTCGCCGTCTTCCAGCTGGGTGGCGATGTCTTCGATCACCTTCGGCTGGTTCTCATGGTTCTTCAGGCTGTTGGCGTGGCTGGCATCGATCATCAGGCGCGTCGGCAGCTTGGCCTTGGCCAGCGCCTGGCAGGCATCGGCCACGCTGGCCGCATCGTAGTTCGGCTGCTTGCCACCACGCAGGATCACATGGCAGTCCGGGTTGCCGGTGGTGGAGACGATGGCCGTGCCGCCCTGCTTGGTGACCGACAGGAAGTGATGCGGGTTCGAGGCCGCGCCCACGGCATCGGCCGCGATCTTGACGTTGCCGTCCGTGCCGTTCTTGAAGCCGACCGGGCACGACAACCCCGACGCAAGCTCGCGATGCACCTGGCTTTCGGTGGTGCGTGCACCGATCGCGCCCCATGCCACCAGGTCGGCGATGTACTGCGGCGAGATCACATCGAGGAACTCGACACCGGCAGGCAGGCCCAGCTTGTTGATGTCGCGCAGCAGGCCACGGGCGATGCGCAGGCCCTTGTCGATCTTGAAGCTGCCATCCAGGTCCGGATCGTTGATCAGGCCCTTCCAGCCCACCGTGGTGCGCGGCTTTTCGAAGTACACGCGCATGACGATTTCCAGCTCGCCCGCCAGCGCATCGCGCAGCGGCTTCAGGCGCTGGGCGTATTCGATGGCGGCTTTCGGGTCGTGGATCGAGCATGGCCCGACCACCACGGCCAGGCGGTCGTCGCGGCCGTGCAGGATCTGGTGCAGGGCCGCGCGCGAGGCGCTGACGGTGTCGGAGGCTTCGTCATCGCAGGGCAGCATCGCCAGCAGCTGGGCAGGCGGTGTCAGCGGTTCGATGGTGCGGATACGCAGGTCGTCGGTGTGCGGGGGCATGGTGGGGGGTCTCTACGGAACGATGGGGGTCCGCAGCGTGGCGACATGAAAAAAGCCGCCAGGTTCGCTGGCGGCTTTCGGGAATGCGTCTGAAGCTTTCTTCAGGGTGAGCGCAATCCTTCCTCCGCCGGGGGCTTCGGAAAGTAATACCAATAAAAGCTGGCGTGGGTTGCGTTCATGGGATCTATTGATAACACAGGGTTTTGGCAGGTGCCAACTGTTTCATCCGCAACTGCGGGCGCGGTTCAGCGGACTATCGGCCGCCATGCACTTCCACATCCAGCAGCAGCGTCTCGTGGATGTCGACCCAACGCTCCACCACGCGGTCCAGTTCCTGCCTGGCGTCATCCAGCTGTTCGGGGTTGAGCATGGACCGGGCCGTATACAGATCGGACACCAGCTGCCGCAGGGTGGCTTCCTGGATGGCAACCACCGGCCCTTCCAGGCCGGGTACCTGCAGCGCAGGACTGCTGCCCAGCGCTCCGTACAACGTCACCTGGATCTTGCTCTGCATGCTCGACTTCCCTGCGGATGGATACGGCCGAGCGCCATCTTTACCCGGAATGGATGACACGCGCATGTGCCACCGCAGGTCGCATTACAGCGCTGCGAGGTCCGCCAGGTGCTGGGCCATCGCATCCACTGCGCCCACGGCATTGGTGGTGGCGAAGTAGTCATGCCAGCCGGTGGCACTGATGGCGGCCATCAGCGCATCGGCATCTGCACGGTTGGCGCACTGCCAGACGGCGTAGTACTGCTCGGCGCTGGCATGTGGCACCTCGCTGGCCACGCGGCCCATCGCCAACGGTGCGATGCATGCAGGGTCGAGCTGCTGCATGCCGGCACCGATACGGGTGAAGAAGGTGTTGCGCTGTTCGGCGGACAAGGCTTTCCAGGCGGGCGTCGCGGTGTACAGCTCGATGAGGAGGTGGGACATGGGGTCTTCCTTGAGGGTCATGGGGTTGCCGGCCAGCGGCCGGCACTACCGGGGAACGGGCGTGACATGGGTTGCCGGCCAGCAGCCGGCATCAGCGGGAAACGGGTGAACGGTGCGGGGTTACAGCGAGCGCAGCGCGCGTTTGCGGATGTACGTATTGGCGACGCTGTCGTGGGTTGACTGCCACCGTGTGCAGACATCGCGCACCCAACCGGGCTGGCTCTTGCCAGCATCGTTCAACCAGTTGCCAACCGAGTCCTGCACATAGCGCTCTGGATCATCGGCAAGTGCCTCCAGCACGGGCAGCACGTGTTCGGGTTGCTGCTTGAACAGCGCAATGTGCGTGGCCCAGACACCGCGGGGACGCAGCGCCTCACAGGCGAAGCGGCGCAGATGTGGCGAGGGCTGCTGCGCCCAGGGTTGCAGCAGGGCGAGCGCATCAAGTGGCGCGGCGACGATATCGCTGCGCAGCGCCAACCACGCCCATTCGCGCACACCGAAGTGCGGATCGTCTGCCAGTGGACGCATCGCCTGCAGCTTGTGGGCCAATGTCGCCTGCGCGTCAGCGCCGATCAGATAGCACGCCCATCCCCGCACGGTGTCGGATGGATGCGCCTGCCAGTGCTGCACCTCGCCCTGCCCTGCCTCGCGCAGTAGCGCTGCGGCCAAGGCCATGCGCTGGGTGATTCCCTTGCCTGCGGCGACGTGCATGCGCTGTATCGAGGCCGGTGGCAAGGTCGGTGCCACTGCCTGCAGCAACGCAGCGAAGTCCACCGCCAGGCACTCGGCCAGATGCGTGCTGGCTGCGCTGCCCGCATTGAGTGCCTGCAGGCGTGCCGTGGCGATGGTAGCGCTCATGTAACTGCTTCCTGGCCTGCGTCGGTATGCCGCCAGACTTTTTCGAGCAGCAGCGACAACTGCGCCTGTTCACCGACATCCAGTCCGTTGAACAGTCCACCGATCCATTGCGTGTGCCGGTCGAACAGATCGCCGGCCAGGCGCTTGCCGCGCACCGTCAGCACGATCTGCAGACGGCGGCCATCTTCGGCATCGCTGCGCCGCTGCAGCAGGCCGTCACGCTGCAGGCCGTCGAGCAATCCGCTGATGGTGGCGCGGGTGACGCCGGCGCGCTCGGCCAACTCGTGCGGCGGCAGCGTGCCGCCCGCGCCGTGCAGCAGGAACAGCACGACGAAGCGGCCCTCGCTGAGGCCGTGCGGCGCCAACCGTGCAGCGCAGTCACGGTCGATCGCGCTGGACAAGGCGAGCAGCTGGAAGCACAGGCGCAGCTGCGCGACATTGGCGTGACCACGCCGCTGCGCCTCCTCGACGAGGGCCTGGTGCTTCAACTCAAGCATCGCGCATCCATATATGATTAGGCGGCTAATCATAACATGAGACAAGAACTGCAAGCCTGCCGTTGCTGCTGGCAGGATCCGCAGCTCAGCGATCGCGGAATTGCATCGCTACCATTCCATCACCGGCGACGGTGGGCCGGGATGCGACGGAAACAACGGCAGCACCTCTTCGGCCAGTTCCTGCAGCACATCGGCAGCTGGGCGCTGCGAGAACTGGATGCCGAGCGCGGCATGGTTGACCCCGGCGCGCTGCCAGGCTTCCAGCAGCGCGATCAGCCCCTTGCGCCCGGTGCGCAGGCAGTAGCCACCCTGCAGCGGCACGCGCGGATGGTCCGGGTCATCCACCAGATCCAGCCATTCATTGGTCATGTGCGGACGGAAGCCGCCGTCGGGAATCTGCGCGCGCCATGCGTGGATCTTCGCCGCCAGCCGCTGTGGTCCTGCCGCGTCATGGGTTGCATCGGGATAGGTCAGCCAGCCGTCGGCGTGCTCGCCGATCCATTGCAGCGACTGCCGGGCGCCACCGGTGACGATCAGCGGAATGCGACCGCTGACCGGCGGCGGCAGCAACTGCACGCCCTGCGCGGCCCAGGGATGGCCGGCGAGTGCCCCATCTGCGGGCTGCAACCATTGCCGGAAGGCCACCACAGCATCTGCGAACCGCTCACCACGTTGGGCGTGGTCGAGGCCATAGGCGGGAAACTCAAGCGGTCGATCACCCGAGGCAATGCCCATCACCAGCCGCCCTGCGGACAACTGATCGATCGACGCGGCAGCCTTGGCCAGGTCGATGGGATGCCGCAGTGGCATCACCACGCTGCCTGTCGCCAACGCGACGCGATGGGTGCGCGCAGCCAGCCATGCGAGATACGTGAACGGATCGAACACCTGTCCCGCATCACCGAACTGGGGATCGAACAGCGGAACATCGCGCACCCAGATCGCAGCGAAGCCATGGCGGTCGATGGCTTCCACCAGCGCGGTCTGTCCCTGCAGTACCGCCATGTCGCCCTGGTAGAAACGCAGCGGCAGGAAGATGCCCAAGGTCAGCGCATCGGCACGGAACATGCGCTGATAACCGGCATGGCCGGCGAAGGTTGCTGCCGAAGCACCGTGGATCGAAAGGGAGGCTGTCATCGCAGGAATCTCCTCAAGGCCCGGTCGCGGGCTCAGGCAGCAGCACGCCACGCTGTACGGCGGGCCGCGCGGCTACGCGCTGGTACCACGCCGAAAGATGGCGATGGCGCGAGAAGTCGATGTCGATCACGCGGAGCACATGCAGCCAACCGAAGTGGGCGATGTCGGCGATCGAGTAGTCATCGCCGGCCAACCAGGGACGCACGGCCAAGCGTGCATCGAGGATCGCGAAGATGTCTTCGGAGAGGTGCCGGTAGCGCTCGATCGCCGGCAGGTAACGCTCCTGCGCGAAGTGTTCGAAATGCACGCGCTGGCCGAAGATGGGACCGACGCTGGAGGCATGGAACATCAGCCAGGTGATGGCGTCCCAGCGCGCGGCCGGTGCCTGTGGCAACAATGCGCCGCCCTGCTCGGCCAGGTACAGCAGGATCGCCGCCGATTCGAACAGCACGATGCCTCTGCCGCGGTCTTCGAGGACCGGAATGCGACCGTGCGGATTGAGCCGCAGGAAATCGGGATGGCGATGCTCACCCTGCTCGATGCGCACGTGGTGCAGGCGATAGGGCAGGCCCAGTTCCTCCAGCGCGATGGTGGCCTTGTAGCCGTTGGGTGAGCTGTCGGTATGCAGGTGCAGCGAAGGTTCGGTCACGGAAGCGTCCTGGAGGCAGAAATCAGGTGCACACGCGCTGCCCTCCCACACCATGGGCAGGGCGAAGCGATGTGGAAAAGGCGCTGCAGCGACCGTGCAACCAGTCTAGGAACCGGGCATGCAGGTGGGAAACGATGTCTGCTGAAGTTGCAGTTGAGCCCAGCTCAACATCGCGCACACCGGCGCGACAGCCATCGACCCGGCCGATATGCTGTGCCCTGCGCTGGCCGGTGAACGTGCCGACGGCTCGCCAGCATCGTCACGGGAGAATGGAAGATGGGTGCGGTACTGCCCTTGCTGGCCCTGCGGGCCTTCGTTGAAACCAGCCGTCACGGCAGCCTGACAGCGGCCGCCGAGGTGATGGGCGTGACACCCGGTGCCGTCAGTCAACAGCTGCGGCAGCTGCAGGAACGGCTCGGTGTCAGCCTGTTCGATCGAACCCGCCATGGCGTGGTGCTCAGCGCGGCCGGCAGCCGCGTCTATCCGGAACTGCGTCAGGCCTTCGATCAGATCGCCAGCAGCCTGCACGCACTGGAAGCGTGGCAAGGCAGGTCAACGTTGCGGATCAGCGCCGCGCCAAGTTTCGCCGCGCACTGGCTGGCGCCGCGACTGGCCGATTTCAGCGCGCGGCATCCAGGAATCGACGTGCAGTTGGATGCCAGCCCCGCGCTGGTGGACCTGCGCCGTGATGGCGTGGACATCGCGATCCGGCATGGTCTGGGCCAGTATCCTGGGCTGCATGCAGAGCACCTGTTGGCACCGGCATTGCTGCCGGTGGCAAGCCCCGCGCTGCTGGCAACCGTGCCAGCGATCACCCGCGTGCAGCACTGCCTGCGGCTGCCGCTGCTGCAGGACAGCGAACGCAATGACTGGCGTCTGTGGTTCCAGGCCCTGGGCCTGCCGCAGGATGCGCGCCTGCAGCGCGGCCCCGCCTTCGACGACGATCTGTTGTTGATACGTGCGGCGGCAGCCGGCCAGGGCATCGCACTGGTGCGCGACATCCACGTGGCCGAAGAAGTGGCCAGCGGTCGCCTGCAGGTGGTCCTGCAGCAGCCGTGGCCGCAGTCCTTCGCCTACTACGCCGTGACCCGGCCTGGCAGCGAGGGTAGCGACAAACCGATGGTGGCGGCGTTCCTGGCGTGGCTGCAGGACAACATATCGACGGCACGAGCGTAGCGGCGGTCAATCCCGCGTTGCCCGCGTAGATGCACGCCAAGCGTGGATGCAGCCCACAAAAAAACCCCGCCTTGCGGCGGGGTTTTTCATTGCAGCAGGGAAGCGTGCCGACCTGGGTCGGCCGCTACCGGTGCAGCGGGACTTAGAAGTCCATGCCGCCCATGCCACCCATGCCGCCCATGCCACCAGCGCCACCCATGGCCGGCTCGTCCTTCTTCGGAGCGTCGGCAACCATGGCTTCGGTGGTGATCATCAGGCCAGCGATCGAGGCTGCGTTCTGCAGCGCCGAACGGGTCACCTTGGTCGGGTCCAGGATGCCGAACTGCAGCATGTCACCGAACTCGCCGGTGGCGGCGTTGTAGCCGAAGCTGCCGGTGCCTTCCTTGACCTTGTTGACGATGACCGACGGCTCTTCGCCGGCGTTGGCGACGATTTCGCGCAGCGGGGCTTCCATCGCGCGCAGGGCGATCTGGATGCCGTGGTTCTGGTCTTCGTTGGCACCCTTCAGGCCAGCCAGCGCGGAGACCGCACGGACCAGGGCAACGCCGCCGCCCGGAACCACGCCTTCTTCAACGGCCGCACGGGTCGCGTGCAGGGCGTCGTCGACGCGATCCTTCTTTTCCTTCATTTCGATTTCGGTCGAAGCACCGACCTTGATCACTGCAACGCCACCGGCCAGCTTGGCCACGCGCTCCTGCAGCTTCTCGCGGTCGTAGTCCGAGGAGGTGTCTTCGATCTGGGTCTTGATCTGCGCAACGCGCGAATCGACCGCAGCCTTGTCACCCACGCCATCGATGATGGTGGTGTTTTCCTTGGAAACCTGCACCTTCTTGGCGCGGCCCAGGTCCTTGATGGTGGCCTTTTCCAGCGACAGGCCGACTTCCTCGGAGATCACGGTGCCGCCGGTCAGCACGGCCATGTCTTCCAGCATCGCCTTGCGACGGTCGCCGAAGCCCGGAGCCTTGACGGCCACGACCTTGACGATGCCGCGGATGGTGTTGACCACCAGGGTCGCCAGCGCTTCGCCTTCGACTTCCTCGGCAACGATCAGCAGCGGCTTGCCGGCCTTGGCGACGCCTTCCAGCACCGGCAGCAGGTCACGGACGTTGGAGATCTTCTTGTCGTGCAGCAGGATGTACGGGTCATCCAGGTCAGCGGTCTGCGACTGCTGGTTGTTGATGAAGTACGGGGACAGGTAGCCGCGGTCGAACTGCATGCCCTTGACCACGTCCAGCTCGTTGTCCAGGCCCGAGCCTTCTTCAACGGTGATCACGCCTTCCTTGCCGACTTCCTTCATCGCGTTGGCGATGATCTGGCCGATCGACTCGTCCGAGTTGGCCGAGATCGTGCCGACCTGGGCAATGGCCTTGTCGTCAGCGGTCGGCTTGGAGATGTTCTTCAGCTCGGCGACGGCAGCCACGACGGCCTTGTCGATACCGCGCTTGAGGTCCATCGGGTTCATGCCGGCAGCAACGGCCTTGGCGCCTTCGCGGATCAGGGCCTGGGCCAGCACGGTGGCGGTGGTGGTGCCGTCGCCGGCGTCGTCGTTGGTACGCGACGCGACTTCCTTCACCATCTGCGCGCCCATGTTCTCGAACTTGTCAGCCAGTTCGATTTCCTTGGCGACGGAGACGCCGTCCTTGGTGATGGTCGGGGCGCCGAAGCTCTTCTCGAGCACGACGTTGCGGCCCTTCGGGCCCAGGGTGGCCTTGACGGCATTGGCGAGAACGTTGACGCCGCGCACCATGCGCGAACGGGCGTCTTCACCGAAACGAATATCCTTGGCAGCCATTGCAGTTACCTCATTGGTAGCGCCGGGCCATGCCCGGCGGCTGGGTGTTTGGAATCAGGGTATGAAGCAGGTCGCGCCGACGCTCAGCCGATGACGGCGAGCACGTCGTCTTCGCGCAGGACCTTGTATTCGACGCCTTCGCTCTTGTACGAGCTGCCGGCGTACTGGCCGTAGATGACCTTGTCACCGACCTTCAGCGACGGAGCGCGCACGGTGCCGTTGTCCAGCGGCTTGCCCGGGCCCACGGCCACGACTTCACCCTTGGTGGACTTTTCCTTGGCGGAGTCCGGGATCAGGATGCCACCGGCGGAAACTTCGTCGGCTTCGATCGGCTTGACCACAACGCGGTCGTGCAGCGGCTTGATGCTCATGTGGGACCTCTTAAGTTATTGATTGGTCTGAAAAAGTCCGGCGATGTTAGCACTCACACCAGGTGACTGCCAGCAACGCGCGTGAAAAAGCCCGACAGGTCGGGAGCAGAACAGAGATGGAGACCCCCGGGGACCTTTCAAGGCCCGGCCGGCAAATTTTTATCGACGCGCCACGACAGCCCGATGTCCGGGGATCCGGTATTTTGGTGATGGGCGTCTCACTGTCAGATATCTGGCGTTCATTTACGACAAAGTGTCACCAGATCGGCTTTAGGGTGGCCCGGCATTCCCAATCACAAGGAGTAGTCGATGCGATTGCTGTCCCCGCTCGCCGCCGCCTGCCTGCTGGCACTGGCCGCCGCGCCGGCCCAGGCCGAGGTCTTCATCAACGAACTGCACTACGACGACAGCACCGCTGCCGGTGACGTCGGCGAAGC
>NZ_QAIJ01000250.1:0-2870 GCF_003060985.1 Stenotrophomonas sp. HMWF023 | reverse complement strand
CCTCTACAACGGCAGCAACCCGTCGGCCGCCACGGTCTACGCCAACAACGCGGTACCGGCGGGAACCGCGGCCAACTGCGGCAGCGCCACCCTGGCCGTGGTCACCTACCCCACCAACGGCCTGCAGAACGGCCCCAACGACGGCATCGCCCTGGTCGACGCCGGCGGCAAGGTGGTCCAGTTCCTCAGCTACGAGGGCGCGATCACCGCCTCCGGTGGCCCCGCCGCCGGCATGACCAGCCAGAACATTCCGGTTGCCGAAACCAACAGCACCGCGGCAGGCACCTCGCTGCAGCTGACCGGCAGCGGCAGCCAGTACGCGCACTTCACCTGGGCCGAATCGGCCAGGCAGACCTTCGGCAGCTGCAACAACAACCAGACCTTCAGCGGCGGTGGCACCCCGGGCCCGAACACGCCGCCGTCGGTGTCCACCACCACGCCGGCACAGGGCAGCAGCACCTTCCCGGCCGCCGCCGACCTGGAAGTGGTGTTCAGCGAGACGGTCAACCTCGCCAGCGGCGCCTTCGCCCTGACCTGCGGCACCTCCGGCAGCGTACCGCTGACCTGGCCGGCCAGCGGCAAGAGCGTGAAGCTGTCGACCAACACCGCGCTGGTCGCCGGTGAAGCCTGCCGCTTCGACATCCGTGCCGCACGCATCACCGACGCGCAGGGTGCCCGCCCGGCGACCGACAGCCGCATCGCTTTCACCGTGGCCACCACCAGCGGCAACCCGGACCCGGGCAATCCCGGCGGCCCGGCGGGCTATTACTCGAAGGTCAACACCAGCAGCCCCAGCCAGCTGCGCTGCTCGCTGCACGCCACCATCAAGGGCCACACCGCGTATCCGTACAGCGGCTCGGGCACCAGCACCTGGACCATCCTGGAGATCGCCGACGAAGATCCCAACAACAGCGGCAAGATCCTCGATGCCTACCGCAACCGCAGCTACACCAAGGTGAGCGGCCGCGCGGGCACCGGCAGCGGGCTGACCTACAACCGCGAGCACACCTGGCCGAATTCGCTGGGCTTTGCCAGCACCACCGGCGACAAGGGCCTGCCGTACGCGCCCTACACCGACACCCACATGCTGTACCTGACCGACGCACAGTGGAACGCCGACCGCGGCAACAAGCCGTTCGGCAAGTGCGACGCCAACTGCGGCGAGCGTGCCACCGAGGCCAACAACGGCCAGGGCGGCGGCAGCGGCGGCTACCCGGGCAATTCGAACTGGGTGCGCACGCCGGATGGCAACGCTGGCACCTTCGAAGTCTGGGGTGCGCGCAAGGGCGACATGGCACGCGCGGTGATGTACATGGCCATCCGCTATGAAGGGGGCAAGGATGCGGCCACCGGCCAGTCCGAACCGGACCTGGAACTGACCGACGACCGCAGCAAAATCGTCAAGACCAGCAGCTCGCCGGCCTACATGGGCCTGCTGTCGACCCTGATCGACTGGCATCTTGCTGATCCGCCGAGCGCTGCAGAACGTGCCCGCAATGACGTGATCTACAGCTTCCAAGGCAACCGCAACCCGTTCATCGACCACCCCGAGTGGGCCACCCCGGGCCTGTTCACCTCGGCCAAGCCGGCGGCCTGCCAGCTGGCCAACTGACTCCGTTTGAAGAAAGTTGTATTTCCCCTGTCCGATCCTGACCCGGTCGGACAGGGGCCCTATACTCGACGGTCATGTCGACCGTCGATCCCGTCCTGCTGCTGTTGACCACCTGCCCGGACCGGGCCAGTGCCGAGCGCATCGCGCACGCGCTGGTCGCCGAGCACCTGGCTGCCTGCGTCACCCGCCTGGACGGCGCACAGTCAACGTACTGCTGGCAGGGCGAGGTGACCACCGACGCCGAACTGCAGCTGCTGGTGAAGACCACCGCAAGCCGTGTCGATGAAGCCATCGCCCGGATCGTCGAACTGCATCCGTATGAACTCCCGGAGTGCATCGCGGTCGAAACCCGGGCCGGCCTGCCGGCGTATCTGGACTGGATCCGGGCACAGACCCGGGAGGACACTGATTGAAGACTCTGTTTGCGCGTGGCGCCGCCTTGTGCGCCCTGTTGTGGCTTTCATTGCCGGCCTTCGCGCTGGATGAAAAAGATCTGCTGCCGGTGGACCAGGCGTTCGCGCTGACCGCCAGCGCGCCCGAGCGTGGCCAGATCCAACTGCAGTTCAAGATCGCCCCGGGCTACTACCTGTATCGCCACCGCACCACGGTGAAGGCCGATCCTGCCTTCAATGCCGCAGCGCTGCAGATGCCCGCAGGCAAGAAGCACCACGACGATTTCTTCGGTGAGGTGGAGACCTACCGCGAGCGCCTGCAGGCCACCCTGCCCGGCGCGCCCACCGATGCCACCGGCACCATCAGCCTGGAAGTGCGTTACCAGGGCTGCGCCGATGCCGGTGTGTGCTACCCGCCGCAGAAGCGCGTGGTACAGGTGACTCTGCCCGGCGCGGGCGGTGCGGCTGCCACGCTGCCGACCGCACGCGCCACCGGCGCCAGTGCGTTCAACAACCCGCTGGCCGGCGCCGGCAGTGGCGGTGGCCTGCGGCTGCCGGGCACCAGCAACAGCCAGGCACTGCCGCTGCCGTCGGAACAGGCGTTCGGCTTCGATGCCATCGCCAGCGATGGCAACACCCTGCTGCTGCGCTTCAGCCCGGCACCGGGCTATTACCTCTATCGCGACCGCACCTCGCTGAAGCTGGAAGGCAGCCCCGGGGTACTGGCCGACAAGCCGCGTTGGCCGGCGGCGCAGTCGCACCGCGACGAGCACTTCGGTGATGTGGCGGTCTATTTCAACCAGGTGGAAGTGCCGGTGCCGTTGCGCCGCAGCCGCGCCGAGGCCGTCGACAGCACGCTGGTGGTG
>NZ_QAIJ01000249.1:16980-17899 GCF_003060985.1 Stenotrophomonas sp. HMWF023 | reverse complement strand
ACCCGGAACTGGTCGAACAGATCTCCACGATGATCCGCATGATCATCGTCGGCGCGCGCACTCCCGCCGCCTTCCGTCGCGGCTGACCCATTCCGGTGCATGACCACCGGCACGCTTCCGTGCGCTTTTTGTAATGTTATAACACTCGAATTCGAGTAAAGATCACGGTCCCGCCGCAAGCTGAAACGGCAATATAGCAATTGCTATATTGATGAGCTTCTGCTTTCATGTGCGCCAGCCAGGTCGCCCTCGCCGCCCTCCCTCACCAAGGACGACGCCCTCATGCGCATTGCTGCCCCCCTTCTCCGCCGGCTGCCGCTGGCTGCCGGTATCGCCGCCGCCCTGCCACTGGCCGCAGTCGCTGCACCGCCCTCACCTACCGAGCTGGACCGGGTGCAGGTGAAAGTCAGCACCGCCACGCGCAGCGAACGCCTGCTGTCGGACGTACCGATCCGCACCGAAGTACTACGCAAGGAAGACATCGCACTGCGCGCAGCCACCGATTTTTCGCGCGCGGTGGAGCTGATCAACGGCCTGCGGGTGGAAAGCAACTGCCAGAACTGCAACACCAGTGAAGTGCAGCTGCTGGGCCTTCCCGGTGCCTACAACCAGCTGCTGTTCGATGGCATTCCACTGCTGTCCACGCTGGGCAGCGTGTACGGGCTGGAACAGATTCCCGCCGGCTTCGTCGACCGCATCGAAGTGGTCAAGGGCGGTGGTTCGTCTCTGTACGGGCCGGGCGCGGTGGCCGGTGTCATCAATCTGATTCCGCCGCTGCCTGCACGCAGCGGTGGCCATGTGCAGGCCGGCGTGGACGTGCTGAAGGGCACGCCGCAGAAAAACGCCGACGTCCGTCTGGATCTGGTCGCCAGCGAAGCCGACGCCGGACTGTCGGTGATCGCCCAGCGCAACTGGAACA
>NZ_QAIJ01000249.1:8889-16970 GCF_003060985.1 Stenotrophomonas sp. HMWF023 | reverse complement strand
CGGCTATACCGAGATCACCCGCAAGAACCTCAAGGTCGGTGGCCTGCAGGCCTGGTATGCACCGAATCCGGGCACGCGCCTGCGGCTGGACCTGCAGGTGACCGATGAGAGCCGTCGCGGTGGCAACCGCCTCGACCAGCCCGAACACCTGGCCAACATCGCCAAACGCTGGATACCAACTACCGCCGCGGCAGCCTGTCATGGGACCAGGAAGTGAACAGCGACGTCGACTTCCGTCTGGCCTATGCCTTCGCCGACATCGACCGCGACAGCTTCTACGGCGGTCTTGGCGATGTGGTCACCGATCCATCGGCGCCCGGCTACGATCCTTCGCAGCTGGACCCGAACGTGCCCGGCAGTGCCGCGTCACGCTCGTGGCGCCAGTACGGGCGCACCCACAACCCGCTGCACTACATCGACAGCCAGTTGAACTGGCGGTTGGGTGCACACACGCTCGCGTTCGGCGTGCAGTACAAGCATGAGGGCCTGCGTGACGACAACCGCGATGGCGCCGGCCAGCGCCTGGCCGTGCTCGAGGATGCGACGTTCCACAACCTCGGCGCGTTCGTGCAGGACGAATGGAGCGTACGCGATGATGTCGACCTGGTGCTGGGTGCGCGCGTGGACAAGAGTTCGGAACTGGACAGCGCCGTGTTCTCACCGCGCATCGCCCTCGCCTGGCAGGCGACACCCCGGCTGAAATGGCGTGCGGGCGTCGCCACCGGCTTCCGTGCGCCGGAAATCTTCGTCGAGGATGTCCACGTCGATACCCTCGGTGGCGAACAGGTGCGCGTGCGCAACACCCGTGGCCTGAAGGAGGAGCGCGCGCTGACCACCCTGTTCGGATTCGACTGGCGCTCCGACCCGGCCGACCCGGTATGGAGCTGGGATGCCACCGCGTCCTACGCACGCATCCGTGACACCTTCGCGCTGGGCGAGATCCAGCGCGGCGATGATGGCCAGCTGACACAGCTGCGCTACAACGCGTCCGGCTCGAACGTGCTGGGCATGGAAACCAACGTCGGCTGGCAGCCCTCTCCGCAATGGCGGCTGACTGCCGGCGCGTCGTGGTACCGCTCGCAGTTCCGCGAGCCGCAACGCATCTTCGATGACACCGCCGACGGCGGCGATACGGTGATCGACAGCCGCGACTACCTGAAGACGCCGCGCTGGACCGGCGTGGCCCAGCTCAGCTGGATGCCGGCCGAACCCTGGGAGACCTTCCTGGCGCTGCGCCACACCGGATCGATGCCGGTGCTCAACAACCGGCTGGGCGAACTGCACCGCACCCGCGCGTTCCTGGTCACCGATCTCGGCGCGCGCTGGCATCGCCACCTGGGCGCGCAGGCACAGCAGGAAGTGTCGGTGGCGGCCGGGGTCAAGAACGTGTTCGACCAGCGGCAGAAGGATCTGGAAAGCGGCGCGCTGCGCGACAGCGACTACGTGTACGGTCCGCGTTTCGCCCGCTCGTGGTACGTGAACCTGCGTTATGCGTTCTAGCTGGCTGCCCGCACTGCTGCTGGCACTGGCATCGCCGGCCGCGGCGGCCGACCTGCACGCGCAGGTCTCCGCGTCGCTGATGCGGCCCGAGCCACGTTCCCTGCGGCCGGTGCAGTGGTCGCCACCGCCGAAGCTGATCGCGCTGTACTTCGGTGCCGACTGGTGCTCGCCCTGCCACGCGTTCGTGCCGACCCTGCGCGGCGTGCGCGACGCGCTGCGCGAGGCCGGCGCCGATACCGAAGTGGTGTATGTGAGCCTGGATGAAAGCGAGGCGGCGTTGCGGCGCTACATGCAGCTGCAGGACATGCCGTGGCCGGTGCTGGACCCGCGTCGCGCGAAGCGCATGCCGGCGCTGCAGGCATTGGCGGGCCCGGCCCCGCCCAACCTGGTGCTGATCGATGCACAGGGCTCGGTGCTGGCCAATGGCTGGCAGGGGCGGCGCTACGGAGGCCTTCAGCCGGTATTGAAGGAATGGACGAAACGGGCGTGTGCTCAGGAACAGGCGCGCTGCCCCACTGGCGGCATTCAACCCCGGTAGCGCCGGGCCATGCCCGGCGAAATACGTGATGCGGCAACGCGCCCGCCGGGCATGGCCCGGCGCTACCGTTCGGTGGAACCGCCCTCGGCCTTGCGCACGAATTCGTCGAACAGCGCCAAGGTCTGTTCGCTGACATGGTGCTCGATGCCCTCGGCATCACGCCGCGCGGTATCCGGGTCCACGCCCAGCGCCAGCAGGAAGCGCTCCACGGTCTGGTGGCGCTGGCGGCTGGCATGGGCCAACGCCTCGCCCTCGGGGGTCAGGAACACGCCGCGGTATGGGCGCTGCACCACCCAACCGTCGCGGGCCAGCCGGCGAAGCATCTTCGCCACGGTTGGCTGGGCCACGCCCAGGCGGGTAGCGATGTCGACTTGGCGGGCCTCGCCGCCGTCGGCCAGCAGGTCCGAGATCAGCTCGACATAGTCCTCCACCAGTTCCATCCGGTGTGCCTCGCGCACTTGCCGGAAGCTCTCGACCTGGCGTTCGGCCTCGATCAAGGTGGTGCTTTTCAGCGATGTCGAATCGTCCGTCTTGCCCACGCGTGTGCCTGTCCTGCAGTTGTCATCGGGTGCGAACCTGAATTCTGGACCAGTGACGCAGTAAAGACGATTGTTTCACATTGCTATGCGATATAGCAGTGGCTATATTGGCAGCCATGAACACCGTCGCACCCACCGATTCTGCCGCCTCCACTCCGGCCAGCCTGGGTGCGCTCAACGCTTCGATAGCCGTACCCGACAAAGGCCATTGGTGGTTCCGGCTGCTGGCCTTCCTTGGCCCGGGCTACATGGTGTCAGTCGGTTACATGGATCCGGGCAACTGGGCCACCGATCTGGCAGGCGGCTCGCGCTTCGGCTATCTGCTGCTGTCGGTCATCCTGATCTCCAACCTGATGGCGGTGATCCTGCAGGCGTTGTCGGCACGGCTGGGCATCGCTACCGGCATGGACCTGGCGCAGGCCTGCCGTGCGCGCTACCCCAAGCCGGTGAACCTGGCGCTGTGGGCGCTGTGCGAAGCGGCGATCATCGCCTGCGACCTGGCCGAAGTGATCGGCACGGCCATTGCCTTGAAACTGTTGTTCGACCTGCCATTGCTGTGGGGCGCGGTGATCACCGCGCTGGACACGCTGCTGGTACTGCTGCTGATGAACCGCGGTTTCCGCGCGCTGGAAGCCTTCGTGATCGCGCTGCTGCTGGTGATCTTCGGCTGCTTCATGGTGCAGATCGCGCTGGCCGCGCCGCCGGTGATGCAGGTGCTGGGCGGTTTCATTCCGCGCGCGCAGGTGGTCACCGATCCGCATGCGCTGTACATCGCCATCGGCATCATCGGCGCCACGGTGATGCCGCACAACCTGTACCTGCATTCGTCCATCGTGCAGACCCGTGCCTATCCACGCACAAATGAAGGCCGTCGCAGCGCGCTGCGCTGGGCAGTCACCGACAGCACCGTTGCCTTGACCCTGGCGCTGTTCATCAACGCCAGCATCCTGATCCTGGCGGCGTCGGTGTTCCATGCCAATGGCCGCTTCGATGTGGAAGACATCGAGCAGGCGCACCAGTTGCTGGCGCCGATGCTGGGCGTGGGTCTGGCCTCGACATTGTTCGCAGTGGCGCTGCTCGCGTCCGGCCTGAACTCCACTGTGACGGCGACACTGGCCGGGCAGATCGTCATGGAAGGGTTCCTGCGCCTGCGCCTGCCGCCGTGGCTGCGGCGCTTGATCACCCGTGCGCTGGCCATCATCCCGGTGGTGGTCGTAATCATGCTGTTCGGCGACCAAGGCGCGGTGAAGCTGCTGGTGCTGAGCCAGGTGGTGCTGTCGATGCAACTGCCGTTCGCAATCATCCCGCTGGTACGGATCGTGACCGACAAGGTGACGATGGGCGCGCTGGTTGCCCCGCGTTGGCTGGGCGGCATCGCCTGGGTGATCGCGCTGGTGATCGTGGTGCTGAACGTGAAGTTGCTGGTGGATACGTTCGCTGGCGGTTGATCGGCGCGCCGTGGGAATCCGCCGGGCATGGCCCGGCGCTACCGATGGCGACCTGCAGTAGATCCACGCCATGCGTGGATGCGGCACTGGCCGGCGCTACAGGAACTCCGCGATCGCCGCTTCGATCTGCTGCGGCGACTGGAAGCCCGGCATGCGCATGCGTTCGTCACCGTCCAGGAACAGCGACAGCGTGGGGGTCTGCCGCAGCCCCAGATCGCGGAAGAACGCCTCGCCCACCACTTCCAGCTGCACCCGCAGCAGGGTCGTGCCCTGCCCTGCAGTGCCGCTGGCCACCCGCTGCAGCGACATGTCCAGCATCCGGCAACCCGGGCACTGGTCCTTGTGGAAGTCCACCAGCACGCGCGGATGGTCGGCCAGCAACTGCTGGAACTGCTCAGGCGTGGTGGCGTCGATGATCTGCATCGGTGGTACTCCAGTAATGATCCAGGACCGCGTCGGTCCAGCTGTTGATGGCCGTGGCATGCCGCCGGCCATGTGGCATCTGTTCGATCTCCAGCGGCGGGTAGCTACTGTGGAAATAGCGGATCAGCCGGTGCACCGCACCGCAGTAGTACTCCTGCCCCCACTGCGTTTCGCCGGTGCCGAACACCGCCACCTGGCGCGGTCGCTGGCCGCGTTCGGCGATACCTGCCACCCAGGCCTTCATCTCCGACGGCGTGCGCCCGGCGTTGTCGGTCCAGCAGCCCAGCAGCACCAGGTCGGCCTCGTCCACCGGCAGCGGCGGACACTGGCGCAGGTCGTCGGCGTCCTGCCAGTGCACGGCGTGGCCTGCGGCCCGGCAACGCTCGGCGATGTGGCGGCCGAGCTCGCGGGTGTTGCCACTGAGCGACGCCACCACGATCAGGATGCGCAGCGCCGGGCCGCGCTCAGAGTTCGTCGAAGCCGTTGTCGACGTTGGTCTTCTTGTAGCTTGCATTGCGCATCTCGAAGAAGTCGGTCTTGGTCTCGGTGAAGTTGTCGGCGTACGCCTTGATCCACGGCATCACGTTGTCGGTGGTGTCGCTGTACAGGCGCTCGATGCCGAGCATGCCGGCCATCTTGTTGGCGCGGTACTTCACGTAGCGCACCATCTCGTCCACGTCGATGCCGTCGATGCCGTCCAGCACCTCCGCCGACCACTGTGTTTCCAGTTCGATGGCATGTTCGAACGACTGGTGCACGTAGGCGGTCAGCTCGTTGGTCTGCAGCTCCGGGTTCTCGCCGATGATGGCGCGGATCAGCTCGCTGATGAACTTGGTGTGGGCCAGCTCGTCACGGTTGATGAAGCTGATGATCTTGCCGGTGCCGTTCATGCGGTTCTGCCGCACCATGTTGTAGAAGTACGCGAAGCCGGAATAGAAGTTGATGCCTTCCAGGATCGAGGATTGGATCAACGACTTCAGCAGGGTTTCGGCGGTCTTCTCGCGCATGAAGTCGTCGTAGGCCCCCATGATCGGCGCGTTGCGCTTGATGATGGTCGGGTGGGTGCGGGCGATCTCGAAGATGCGGTTCTGGTTCGGCAGGTCGGTGATCGAAGCCAGCACGTAGCTGTAGCTCTCGTTGTGGATCACTTCCTGCTGGCCGATGATCGCCGCGTTGGCGTGCGCGGCCGGGTCGGTGATGTACTCGGCGACGTTGTAGATGAAACGCGTCTGCGGCGAATCAAGTGTAGCCAGCAGGCCGATGATGGAATCGTAGGCGTTCTTCTCGCGCGCGTTGAGCTCGCCGTACTGGCGTGCATCCACCTTCATGTCCACCTCGTCGGGGATCCAGAAGTTGGTCGACAGCTCCTTGTAGGCGCGATAGAACGACGGGTAGGGAATGTCGTTCCAGTTCAGGATGCCGCTGGTGCGGCCGTTGATGATGCCGGTGCTGCGGTTGGGGTGGCGCGGTTCGAGGATCTTGATGCGGTCGAGGGGTGTTGCCATGGTCGTTCCTGCAGAGGTAGCGCCGGGCCATGCCCGGCGGAATGTACGGTGGCCGCGCGGTGCGCTCGCCGGGCATGGTCCGGCGCTACCGCGGCTGGGGTGCAGCGATCAGCTCGAGCACCACTCGCATTCGCTGATGTCGATGTCGTTGGAGCGCACGTAGTAGGTGGTCTTCAGCCCTTCCCGCCAGGCACTCAGGTGCAGCTCCAGCAACGTGCTGGCGCGGATCGTGCTCGGCACATACAGGTTGAAGCTGATCGACTGGTCCACATGGCGCTGGCGGCGCGCGTTCTGCCGCACGCTGGCGAACTGGTCGACCTTGTAGGCACCCTTCTCGTAGTACGGCCAGGTTTCCAGCGACAGCCCGGGCGCAGCCACCGGCCGCCGGAAGTCCTTCTTTTCCTCGTAGTAGAACGCGCTGTAGATCGGATCGATCGACGCGGTGGAACCGGCGATCTGCGCGGTGCTCATGTTCGGCGCCACTGCCAGCAGCCAGCCGTTGCGCAGGCCGTTGCTCGCCACCTCGCGTGCAAGACTGTCCCAGGCCGCGCCGCTGTAATCGCGGTCACGGAAATAGTTGCCGTTGTGCCAGTCGCTGCCGACGAACATCGGGTAGCTGCCCTTCTCCTTGGCCAACTGCGCACTGGCCTGGATGGTCAGGAAGTTGATGCGTTCGAACAGGCGATCGGAGAGTTCCTCGGCCTCGGGCGATTCCCAGTGGATCGCCTGCTGTGCCAGCAGGTGGTGCCAGCCGAACGTGCCCAGGCCGATGGCGCGGTACTTGCGGTTGGTGATGGTGGCCTGCGGCACCGGCAGCGCATTGAGGTCGATCACGTTGTCGAGCATGCGCACCTGGATCGGAATCAACCGCTCCAGCACGTCCGTGGCCAGCAGATCCTCGGGGGCGGTGATGGCACGGCCGAGGTTGATCGATGACAGGTTGCAGACCACGAAGTCACCGGCACGGCGGGTGGTGACGATCTGGTCGCCGCTGACGATCTCCTGGATCATCCGCGTCGGGCTCATGTTCTGCAGGATCTCGGTGCACAGGTTGCTGGAATAGACCATGCCCGCGTGCTTGTTCGGGTTCTTCCGGTTCACTTCGTCGCGGTAGAACAGGAACGGATTGCCGGTTTCCAGCTGGCTGAGCATGATCCGCTTGAACAGGTCGATCGCCTTCACCGTGCGACGGCTGATGCGCTCGTCGGCCACCAGTTCGGCGTAGCGGTCGCGGAAGCTGCCTTGGCCACGCTTCTCGTCGTAGAAATCCTGCAGGTACCAGCCCTTGGCCTGCTTCACCTCGTGCGGATCGAACAGGTACCAGTCGGCGCGGCGCTCGACTGCCTCCATGAACAGATCGGGCACGCAGATGGCGGTGAACACATCGTGCGCGCGCAGGCGCTGGTCACCGTTGTTCAGGCGCAGGTCCATGAAGGCTTCGATGTCGCGATGCCAGATGTCCAGGTACACCGCCACCGCGCCCTTGCGCTGGCCGAGCTGGTCGACCGACACCGCGGTGTTGTTGAGCTGCTTGATCCACGGCACGACGCCGCCGGACGAGTTGGGCACGCCGCGGATCGGCGCACCACTGCTGCGCACGTAACCCAGGTACGCACCCACACCGCCGCCGTGCTTGGACACGCGGGCGATATCGGTGTTGGAGTCATAGATGCCCTGCAGGCTGTCATCGACGGTATCGATGAAGCAGCTCGACAGCTGGCCACCGACCTTGCCGGCATTGGCCAGCGTCGGCGTGGCCACCGTCATGTACAGGTTGGACAATGCCCAGTAAGCCTCGCCCACCAGCTGCATGCGGCGCACGCGGCCGCTCTCCCCCGGCCCGCCCTCGTTCTGCATCAGGTACAGGGCGATGGTCAGCCAGCGCTCCTGCGGCAGCTCATACACCTCGCGGCTGCGGTCGGTGGCCAGATAGCGCGTGGCCAGCAGGTACAGGCCGTTGTAGGCGAACAGACGATCGCGCTCGGGGTCGATCATCTCGCCGGCCTGCTGCAGCTCTTCCTTCGAGTAGCAGCGCAGGATGTCGTTGCTGTAGATGCCGCGGTCGGCCAGGCTTTCCTGCAGGCCCACGAAGGAGCCGTACTTCAGGCTGACGTCGTAGAAGCGGTTG
>NZ_QAIJ01000249.1:8033-8879 GCF_003060985.1 Stenotrophomonas sp. HMWF023 | reverse complement strand
GCCGGCGCAGGTACAGGCGTGCGGCAAACTGTTCCCACTCGGGCGCGACAAGATCGACGCGCGATTCCGCTTCGCGGATCAGCAGATCCACCAGATCATCGGCGCTGATGCTGGGCTTGCGCTCGACCATTGCCAGCACCACGCGGCGGTAGTCGGCCACATCCAGCTGCGGCAGCTCGGCGTGGATGGTGTCGATGCTGCGCAGCAGGCGTGCCGCATCGTACGGCAGGCGACGATTGCCGGCTTCCTTGGTGATCCAGGTCGGCACGCGCTCGCCGCTGGCGCGCATGGCGTCGCCGGCGCCGGCCAGGTCGGCCACGCGGAAGGTACTGTCGGTCATGGTGGTGGAACTCCAGGCTCGTACGCGCGTCGGCGCCCGATGCCATGGCGGCCCTGCACGCGATACCGGCGCGCGGGGCGAACGGGTGAAGTGCCAAGGTGCAGGAACGTAGGTCGTCGGCATCTGCCTGCGCCTGCGGCCGGTATCCGGGCCGTGGGGGCGACCTGCGTCCGCACGGTGGCGGCCGCGTCGACACGGCAAGCCTTCAGCGGCGGGCCGCGGGACGTTTGCTGCATGTCCGGCGGCGGCGGCTGACCGGGAGTGACAGCCACAACATAGTGGGGATGCCCCGAGCCGTCAACACAAGATGCAGTAATCACGTCATGTCGCGACCATCGGTCGCAGGATGCCGTGTTGCACCTCCATCACCTTGTTGACGCCGCACACGTCCCCAGTTCGGTATCACATCAACTTTTCCGGAACACCGCCCATGCGCGCTGCCCAGTACTCCACCTTCGGCAACCCGGCCGACGTCCTTGCCGTTGCCGACGCCGCACTGCCCGAAC
>NZ_QAIJ01000249.1:0-8023 GCF_003060985.1 Stenotrophomonas sp. HMWF023 | reverse complement strand
GTGCTGGCCTCGATCCACAACCACGACCTGTTGACGGTGCGTGGCTTGTACGGCTACAAGCCGACGCTGCCGGCGACCGGTGGCAGCGAAGCACTGGGCGTGATCGATGCGCTCGGCGAGGGCGTGGACGGACTGCAGATCGGCCAGCGTGTTGCCGCCGCCTCGGTGCACGGCACCTGGGCCGAAGCGTTCATCGCACCAGCGCGGATGGTGATCCCGATGCCGGAATCGATCCCGGACGAAATGGCCGCACAGCTGATCGCCATGCCGCTGAGCGCGCTGATGCTGCTGGAGTTCCTGCACGTTGAGCCGGGCCAGTGGGTCGTGCAGAACACCGCCAACGGTGCCGTCGGCAAATCGCTGGCGATGCTGGCAACGGCGCGCGGTGTGCACGTGGCCAACCTGGTGCGCAACGCGGAAGCGGTGGCGCAACTGCAGGCGCTGGGCATCGATCACGTGTTCGATACCTCGGTGGACGGCTGGAAGGACCGCGTGCGCGAGGCCACCGGCGAAGACCAGGCAGCGGCTGCAGTCGATTCCATCGGTGGCGATGCCAGCGGCGACCTGGTCGACCTGCTCGGCCACCACGGCACCCTGGTCTCGTTCGGCGTGATGAGCGGCGAGCCGATGCGCATTCCCGCCGGTGGCCTCATCTACAAAGAAGCCACCGTGAAAGGTTTCTGGGGCAGCAAGGTCAGCCAGGCGATGGCGGTGGAAGACAAGCGCAGGCTGGTCGGCGAGTTGTTGAAGCGTGCGGCCGGCGGTGAACTGACCCTGCCGGTGGAGCGGATCTTCGCCCTGGACGACATCGCCCAGGCCGCAAAGGCCGGTGCTGGCTCGGGTCGCAATGGCAAGGTGCTGCTGCGGCCTTGATGGTCTCCGGGTCGGATCCCTTTCCACAAGGAAAGGGCTCTGACCCGTCAGGAGCGTGCGGACCAACGGTCCGCACCCACCGGAGCACAGGCCACTCCACCAAGGGCACTGACTTTCGTTAAGAACCTGTGATGTATAACTGAATGCGCTTTCGTCATTGGAAGGCGCACTTAACCGCGTGCGGTACTGACGGCTCCTCCCCCGTTTGGCGTAGTCGCTTCCATGTATCGCACCACCCTGCTTTCCAGCGCGGTCGCGCTGGCCCTCGTCACCGGCACTGCCGGCGCCGCTGAAACCGCCGACACCGGCAAGGACAGCACCACCCTCGGCACCGTGCTGGTGACCGGCTCGAACATCAAGCGCAGCGACACCGCCGGCCCCAACCCGGTGCAGATCGTCACCCGCGAGCAGATCCTGCAGACCGGCCGCTCCACCCTCACCGACGTGCTGCGCAACCTGTCGGCCAATGCCGGCAACAGCTTCGACGAGCAGTACACCGGCAGCTTCGCTGCAGGCTCGGCCTCGATCGGCCTGCGCGGCCTGTCACCGAAGAACACGCTGGTGCTGGTCAATGGCTACCGCGTGGCCAACTTCGGCTTCGCGCTCAACACCCAGGACACCTTCGTCGACCTCAACGCGCTGCCGATCAGTGCGGTGGAGCGCATCGAAGTGCTGAAGGATGGTGCCTCGGCTGTGTACGGCTCGGACGCCATCGCCGGCGTCATCAACATCATCCTGCGTCGTGATTTCCAAGGCGTGGAGGTCGGCGGCGGCTTCGGCACCGCCACCCAGGGCGGCCTGAACGAGCGCAAGGCCAACCTGCTGGCCGGCTTCGGTGACCTCGAACAGCAGGGCTGGAACGTGCTGTTCGGGCTGGATCTGCTCAAGCGCGACCGCCTCGATGCTGACCAGCGCGCGTACACCCGCGACGGCGATTTCCGCGACAAGCCCGGTGGCCGCCTGGCCGGCTGGTCCACCGCTGGCGGCAACACGCTGGCCAACCCGCGCGCGCCGCAGCCGTTCGCGTCCTGCCCCGATGGCAGCGAGCTGCGTCCCTACAGTGACTTCGGCAGCACCCTGCCCGGCCAGGCCTGCGCCTTCAACGCGCAGCCGTTCAAGACCCTGCAGCCTGGCGCCGAGCGCCTGCAGGCGTCGCTGAGCGCGACCTACCGCTTCAACGACAGCGTCGAAGCCTTCGCTGATGTGCTGTACAGCCACAACAAGGCCGACCAGATCTTCAGCGCGCCGCTGACGGTCGGCCCCGGCCTGCGTGCCTACAATCCCGCCACCGGCACATTGACCGATATCGCCGCCGTGTTGCCGGTCGGCCATCCGAACAATCCGGGCAGCGCGCCGCTGCCGTTCGAATACACCTTCTTCGATCTCGGTCCGCGCCTGAAGGACAACACCCAGGTGTTCTACCGCGCCCTGGCCGGCGTACGCGGTACCGGCGAGCGCTGGGACTGGGAGGTGGCCGCGCTGACCTCGCAGAGCGCGCAGCGCGAGTACGTGGACAACTTCGTGGACCGCTACGCCTTCCAGCAGATCCTGCGCGATGGCAGCTACAACTTCCTCGATCCGTCCAGCACGCCGGGCGCGCTGGACGATCTGCGCCTGCAGACCAAGCGTCCGGGCTGGTACAAGCTGCACTCGCTCAACGTCAAGGCGTCGACCTCGTTGTGGGAACTGCCGGCCGGCGCGATCGGCTTCGCCTGGGGCGCGGAATTCCGCAAGGAATCGCTGGATGCACGTACCAGTGCGCAGGTGCTGTCCGGTACCGAGCTGCGCCCGGCGATCAACATCGTCGACGGCGAACGCCAGGTCAGTGCCGCCTATGCCGAGTTCAGCGTGCCGCTGCATCGCACGCTGGAACTACAGGTGGCCGGTCGCGGTGACCACTACGATGACTTCGGCAAGGCGTTCTCGCCGAAGTTCGCGCTGCGCTGGCAGCCGCTGGACAGCCTGCTGCTGCGCGGTTCATTCTCGCGCGGCTTCCGTGCACCGTCGCTGCCGGAGATCGCACCGGGACAGACCATCAGCTATGGCTCGGTGGTCGATCCGTTCGATCCGCTGCAGCCCGGCGGCAGCCGTGGCGTGACCAACCTGCGCACCGGCAATCCGGACCTGAAGGCCGAACGCTCGCGCAACCTCAATGTCGGTGCCGTGTGGTCACCGGATGCCGATTCCAGCATCGGCCTGGACTGGTACCGCATCGAACAGGACAACCTGGTCAAGCCGGACAGCGCACAGTTCATCGTCAACAACCCGGACCTGTTCCCCGGCCGCGTGCAGCGCGATGCACAGGGCCGCATCCAGATCATCACCAACCAGTACGCCAACCAGGGCGAGCTGACCACCTCGGGCATCGACCTGGAAGCCAACCGTACCTTCCGCACCGATGGCTGGGGCAACTTCACCGTCGCCGGCAGCTGGACCCATCTGCTCAGCTTCAAGCAGCCGCTGGTGGCTGGACAGGCGCCCTATGACGGCGCCGGCAACAACCGCCATGGCGCGCTGCCACGCACCCGCGGCACCACGTCGTTGAACTGGGCGGTCGGTGACTGGAGCAGCACGCTGAGCCTGCAGTACGTGAGCGGCTATGACCAGCGCGTGGCCACCGCCACCAGCAATCCGGGCCTGCGCGACAAGGTCAAGCGCTACCATCAGCTGGACCTGTACGTGGCCTACGAGGGCATTCCGAAGACCACGCTGTCACTGTCGGTGCTGAACCTGACCGACAAGGACCCGCCGTTCGATCCGGCCGGCGGCTCCAGCGGCTTCGACATCAGCCAGTACAACCTGCGCGGTCAGTTCGTTTCGCTGGGCGCGCGTTACCGGTTCTGATCGCCGCTGTAGAGCCGAGCCCACGCTCGGCTCTTCCGTCGGAGCCGAGCGCGGGCTCGGCTCTACAGGAGTGTGCGGACCAACGGTCCGCACCCACCAACGGCAAGGGCCATGCCCGGCGTGGCTGCATCAACGGCTCAGGTGCAGGAACTGCAGGTGCCGTTCGTACTGGCTGATGATGTCGTTGATGATCTGCTTGCGGTTGTAGCCGACCAGGTCGTAGTCCTGGCTGCCCTCGTACAGATGTACTTCGGCGCGGTAGTAGCGCTGGTTGCGCAGTTGCTGCGCGGCGAAGGACGGGGTCAGGTAGCCACTGAGGATCACCCGGTACAGGAAATCCTGCTGCTCGCCGTGGTTGACCGACAGTTCCATGTCGCCCGCTTCGAAGCGCGTCTGCACGTCCCAGCCCTGCTCACCCAGCTGCTCGGCCACCGCCTCCATCGCCGGCTTCACCGTGTCGTCCATGAAGCGGTACACCTGGTCGCGTACCGGGAAGTGCATGGCCTGGGTCAGGCGCTGGCGCCAGCCCTGATGGTGGCGATCATCGCCGATCAGCGGTGACGGCCTGAACTGCTGCGCGCGCTTGCGGTGCGACTCGTCACTGAAGGCACGGGTCAGGCCCCACATCATCAACAGCAGCACCGCAGAGAACGGCAACGATGCCAGAACCACCGCGGATTTCAGCGCATCAATGCTGCCGGCCAGCAGCAGGCCAGCGGTCAGCACCGCGATCACCGTGCCCCAGAACACGCGCAGCCAGCGCGGGCCATCATCCTCTGGCGCACCGCCATGCGAGGACAGTGTGGACAGCACCACCGCCCCGGAATCGGCCGACGTCACGAAGAAGATGAAGCTGACCAGCACGGTTACCCCGATCACCGCCTTGCTCCACGGATAGCCATCCAGCAACGCATACAGCACTGTCGGTGGATCATCCACCGCCAGCTGCGCCAACTGCTGCTGGCCATGATGCAGCACCTGGTCCAGCGCGCTGTTGCCGAAGATCGACAGCCACGCCAGGGTGAAGCCCAGCGGAATCAGCAGCACGCCGAACACAAATTCGCGGATGGTGCGGCCGCGCGAGATGCGCGCGATGAACAGGCCGACGAACGGCGCCCAGCCGATCCACCAGGCCCAGTAGAACACCGTCCAGCCGCCCAGCCATTCCGGCCGGCCACCATAGGCGTACACGTCGAAACTCTTGCCCACCACGCTGCCCAGGTAATCGCCCAGATTCTGCATCAGCGTGCTGAGCAGGTACTGGGTGGGGCCGGCGCAGAGCATGAACAGCACCAGCGCGATCGCCAGCAGCATGTTGATGTTGGCCATCCAGCGCACGCCCTTCTCCACCCCAGACACCGCCACTGCGACGGCCGCGCCCATCATCGCCACCACCAGCAGGATCTGCACCAGGTTGGAGTGCGGCACATTGAACAGGTGCGACAGGCCGGCGTTGAGATGCAGCACGCCGAAGCCCATGTCCGCACCGATGCCGAACACCGTGGCGACGATGCCCAAGGCATCGACCGTGTAACCGATCGGGCCGTTGATGCGCTTGCCGATCAGGGGATACAGCGCCGAGCGCAAGGCCAAAGGCAGGTTGTGCCGGTAGGCGAAATAGGCCATCGCCATCGCTGCCAGCGCGAACACGCCCCAGCCATGCAGGCCCCAGTGCAGGAACAGCAGCTGCATGGCCTGGCGTGCACCGGCTTCGCCCGCTGCGCCATCACCCTGTGGCGGCTGCAGGTAGTGGGTCAGCGGTTCGGAAACGCAGAAGAAGAACAGGGTGATGCTGATGCCTGCAGCGAACAGCATGCCGGCCCAGGAGAGGTAGCTGAACTCCGGTTCGTCATGGTCGGCACCGAGCTTGATGCCGCCGTACTTGGACAACGCCACACCGACCACGAACACCAGGTACAGGGTCATCGCCAGCAGGTAGTACCAGCCGACGTTGAGCGCGGCCCAGTCCTGCGCCTTGACCAGCAGGCGACCGGCGCCGAGCGGGAACAGGCTGACGAACAGTGCGAAGGCAACGACAACGATCGCCGCGAAGGCGAAGACGGGCCGCAGGGTTCGCACCGGCTGATGTTGAGGCTCCAGTGCTTCCATGGGCAGCCATCTCCGGATCGATCAAAGAGTAAGCCGCCGGATTCTGGCTGAATCGCAGTGGACACAGGATGAAGTCGTGGCATCGCGCAGCCACGATCCTGCCCCCATCCGTGTTACTCGCGCGCCTGCACGGCGCGCGCGCCGCTCCGGCCTTACTGCATCACATGCACGGCGCAGAGCTTGTTGCCGTCCGGATCACGCAGGTAGGCCAGGTACAACTGGCGCCCGGCCTTCTGCCGCACGCCTGCCGGGTCTTCCACCGCCGTACCGCCGTGGGCCACGCCCGCTTCCTGCCAGGCATGCACCGCCTGTGGGTCGGCCAACGCAAAGCCGATGGTGCCACCGTTGGCGTGGCATGCCGCCTGGCCATCGATGGGCGGAATGACCATGAACATGCGCCCATCCTTGATGTAGACCAGCTTGCCCTCGTCATCGAACACGCCTGTGCGGGCGCCGACGGCGGTGAACAACGCATCGTAGAAGCGACGGGAGATCTCCATGTCGTTGGTTCCGACGGTGACGTGACTGAACATGCGGGCACTCCGTTGCGGGAAAGCCCAAGTGTCGGCCACCGCATCGACGACGGCAACGGCGCCGGCCGCCGCAGGTTTGTCGCGGGCGTCTTCACGCGACTATAATGGGAATCATTCTCATTGACGATTGAATCCGATGGCCGTGCCCGCCACCTCCAGCTCCGTGCTGGCGGGGTTCTACCGCGAACACCATGGCTGGCTGCTGGGCTGGCTGCGGCGGCGCACCCACAACGCCGAGTGTGCGGCCGACCTGACCCAGGACACCTTCGTACGCCTGCTCAGCCGCCGGGTGGACCCTGCCGAGCTGCGCCTGCCACGCGCCTACCTGACCACCATCGCCCACGCGCTGCTGGTCAACCACTGGCAGCGTGCCGATCTGGAGCGGGCCTATCTGGCGGCGCTGGCAGCACAACCGGAGCCGGTGCATCCCTCCGCCGAAGAACGCACCCAGGCGCTGCAGCTGCTGCATGCCATCGCCGACATGCTGCAGGGCCTGCCAGAGCGGCCGCGGCGCGCCTTCCTCATGGCGCGACTCTCCGGCATGGGCTATGCGCAGATCGGCCAGCAGCTGGGCGTCTCCGAACGGATGGTCAAGAAGTACATGGCGCAGGCCATGCTGCATTGCCTGCAGCTCAGCGGCGATCTCCCGGCATGAGCCACGGGCTCGCTTCACCGGCGCTGGAACAGGCCGCCGAGTGGTTCGCATTGCGCGAGCAGGGCGCCTGGAGTGGCGACGATCAGTGCCGCTGGGAAGCATGGCTGTGTGAGCATGCCGACCACGCCCGTGCATGGCAGCGGGTCGAATCCATCTGGACCTCGTTTGCTCCGCTGGCGCCGCATGCTGCCGCGCAGGCCCTGGATGCAGCGGGCCGTCGTCGTCGTCGCGCCCTGCGCGGCATCGGTGGCGTGCTGGGGCTGGGGGCCATCTCCCTGCTCGGCCTGCAGGGCCTGCAGTCGCAGCGGCAACGACTGCCGCTGCGCACCGCGGCAGGACATACCGGCGCGTGGACCCTGCGCGACGGCAGCCAACTGTGGCTCAACGCCGACAGCGAAGTCGTCGTCGATTTCGCCGAAGGCCGTCGTGCGCTGTACCTCCTGCAGGGCGAACTGCTGCTGCAGACCGGACATGCGGCGGCCTACGCCCATCTGCCATTGACCGTACACACCGCTGGCGCCCGACTGCAGCCGATGGGTACGCGCTTTGCGGTCGGCCGCTGCGGACCGGACAGCCGCCTGGATGTGTTCGAAGGTGCGGTCCGTTGTCTGCCCCTGCTGGGCACGGCGCTGGACGTGGCTGCCGGTAGCGGGGCGCGCATTGGTGCATTGGGTGCATTGCAGCCGGTGGCTGTCGATCCGTTGCGCGGTGACTGGACCGACGGCCGCCTGCAGGTTACCGACACGCCATTGCTGCGGGTGGTCGATGAACTGGCACGCCATCACCGCGGCTACCTGGGCTGTGATCCGCGCGTGGCGGCGCTGAAGGTGACCGCAGTGCTGCCGCGGCTGGACAGCCTGCAGGCACTGCCGTTGCTGGCGCGCGCCCTGCCGATCCGCATCGAGCAACGCTGGCCCTGGTGGACCGTGCTGCGCCCGGCCTGATCGCGTGGTTCCCTTTTCTGCCGCTCACCGGGCAGTACAGGAGAACCCATTGCGGAACACCGCCC
>NZ_QAIJ01000032.1:0-9465 GCF_003060985.1 Stenotrophomonas sp. HMWF023 | reverse complement strand
CCTGTAAGCTCGGTCGCGCCATCCATGGCGCTCACGCCCCCGCAACCGGACCCACCCCGCCTTCGACAGATTCCTGCGATCTGTCGGAATGGCATGGCCTGCTCTGGGTGGGTGTCGACCTTGGTCGACACGGTGATCCACGCCGTGCGTGGATGCTCTTCGTTCAATTGTCGAAATATTTGATTTCGATGGAGATCCATCCACGCATGGCGTGGATCTACCAACCGTCGTCGGGAAACTGTCGAGGGTGGGGCGGTGTGGGCCTGCAGGACCGTTGGCGCCATGGATGGCGCCATCGAGCCCCCATGGATGGGTTCACGGCGTGTCCTGCAGGCCCACACCGCCCCGCCATCCCACGGAATGCCGCTTCGGCCGTTGCTTCGGCTGTGGCTTGAAAGCTTCTGCAGGTGCAGGGCGCAGCCCTGCCTAACACCCCCCACTACGGTAGTGTGAGGCGATGCCGCGCTGCAGCTTGGCTGCACCGGATATTTGATTACACTTGAAACTTGTTTGCCCACGACTCCGGACACCCACCATGAAGCTTGGTTCCTTGAAGGAAGGCGGCCGCGACGGCACCCTGATCGTCGTCTCGCGTGACCTGCGCCACGGCGTACGCGCCACCGGCATCGCCGCCACCCTGCAGTTGGCCCTGGAGGACTGGAGCCATCTGGCTCCGCGCCTGAACGCCCTGTATGACTCGCTTAATGCCGGTGACGCCGATGGCGTGTTCGACCTGGACCCGCAGGCCCTGGCCGCGCCGATGCCGCGTGCCTATGAATTCGTTGATGGCAGCGCCTACCTGCCGCACGTCGAGCGCGTCCGTCGCGCCCGCGGCGCCGAGGTGCCGGAGAGCTTCTACAGCGATCCGCTGATGTACCAGGCCACCAGCGCCGGTTTCTACGGCCCGCGCGATGCGGTCAAGGTGGTCAGCGAGGACTATGGCATCGACCTGGAAGCGGAAATCGTGGTCATCACCGACGACGTGCCGATGGCGGCTACCCCGGAGCAGGCCGCCGGCCACATCCAGCTGATCGGCCTGGTCAACGATGTCTCGCTGCGCAACCTGATCCCGGGCGAGCTGGCCAAGGGCTTCGGTTTCCTGCAGTCCAAGCCGCGCTCGGCGTTGTCGCCGGTGTTCGTCACCCCCGATGAGCTGGGCGCTGCCTGGCAGGACAGCAAGGTGCACCTGCCGCTGCTGACCCACATCAACGACAAGTGGTTCGGCGCGCCGGAAGCCGGTGTCGACATGCAGTTCAACTTCGCCCAGCTGGTCGCGCACGCGGCGAAGACGCGTCCGCTCAGCGCCGGCACCATCGTCGGCTCGGGCACCATCGCCAACGAAGACACCAGCAAGGGCGCGTCCTGCTTCGCCGAACAGCGCGTGGTGGAAACCCTGCGCGACGGCAAGCCGAGCACGCCGTTCATGTCCTTCGGCGACGTGGTACGCATCGAGATGCTCGACGCCGCTGGCAACAGCATCTTCGGTGCGATCGAGCAGCGCATCGAGCAGGCGGCCAAGCCCTGAGCATGGAGGCGGCGATGGAGATTCCGGTCGACGACGGCATCGTGCTGTACACCTACTGGCGATCCAGCGCCGCCTACCGCGTGCGCATCGGTCTGGCATTGAAAGGCCTGGCCTTCGAAGCTCGACCGGTGCACCTGGTGCGCGAGGGCGGTGAGCAACACCATGACGCCTACCGCGGGCTCAACCCGCAGCAGCTGGTGCCGACGCTGCTGCATGACGGGCACGTGCTGACCCAGTCGCTGGCGATCCTGGAGTATCTGGAAGAGCGCTTCCCGCAGGTGCCGCTGCTGCCGGCCGATGCCGCTGGCCGCGCACGGGTGCGGGCGCTGGCGCAGCTGGTGGCCTGCGACATCCATCCGATCAACAACCTGCGGGTGATGCAGTACCTGGAGCGCGATCTGCAGCAGCCGGCCGATGCACGCACACAATGGACGCTGCACTGGATGGCCGAGGGCTTCGCGGCGATGGAGACGATGCTGGCCGCCAGCGCGGACACCGGCACGTTCTGCCACGGTGACCGCCCGGGTCTGGCTGACATCTGCCTGTTGCCGCAGATGTACAACGCGCACCGCTTCGGTCTGGACCTGGCGCCGTACCCGATCCTCCGCCGGATTGAGACCGCCTGCCAGCAGCTGGACGCCTTCACGGGTGCACGCCCGGAAAACCAGATCGACGCTGCCTGACGTGCCGCTGTGCTCGCCGGGCATGGCCCGGCGCTACCGGTCTCCGTCGCGCGGTAGTGCCGGGCTATGCCCGGCGGGCGCGGAATCGGCCACCAGCAGCTGCCGCAGGTCGTCGCGGAACAGCCTGTAGGCGTCCTCGCGCCGCGTTTCATCCTTCTGCCGCAGCACCCAGGCCGGATGCACCGTGGCGTAACCACGGGTGCCATCCTCCAGCGTGAGCCAGCGGCCACGGTCGCGCATCAGGTTGAAGCCGCTGCCGAACAACGCGGTTGCTGCCGTAGCACCCAGGCAGACGATCACCTGCGGTTTCACGCGTGCTATCTCGCCCTGCAGCCACGGCCGGCAGGCATGCACATGACGGCTCTCAGGGCGCTTGTGCAGGCGCACCTTGCCGCGCCGTTCGTGGTGGAAATGCTTCACCGCGTTGGTCAGGTACAGCGTGCTGCGCTCGATGCCCAGTTCCTGCAGCGCGCGGTCCAGCAGCTTGCCCGCCGGTCCCGCAAAGGGGCGACCACTGAGGTCCTCGACATCGCCGGGCTGTTCGCCCACCAGCATGATGCGTGCATCGGCACGACCTTCGCCGAACACGGTCTGGGTGGACGCTTCCCACAATGGGCACTGCCGGCAGGCAGCCGCTTGCTGACGCAGTACCTGCAGGCTGCCATCGTCCGCATCGGCATCGGCTGCACCGCTCGGTCGTGTTGGAATACGTCGCTGCGGCGCCTGCGCCGGCCGATCGTGCATCTCCTGCACGCGGCTGGCCGCATCGCGCACAAGGCCAGGCAGCAGCTGCGCTTCGGGAAGATGCTTCCAGTATCGGGTGGGCATTTCCTGCTGCATCATCCGCGTGTTGAGCCGCGCCGGATTGAAGATGCTGGCGTAATAGGTCTGCCACAGCGTTTCGCGTGCGTCTTCGGCGGGGGCATCCTGGCGGGTGCCGCCATCGCCGAACCATAGCGCGCTGCCATCCCACTGCACGCTGCGCGTGGGCGTCAGGATCGCCCAGCGCATGCCGGCGAAACGGCGGGCGAAGAACGGTGCAACGCGGTCGACGATGTTGTGATCGGGCTCGAACCAGGCGATGAACGCGTCTGTCTCGCCGGGCACCTCACGGAAGCGCACGAAGGCCTTCATCTTGTGCGTATCGCGGCGCACCGCCTGCGCCAGCGCCATCAAACGCAGCACATCGGCATCGGCAGGATTGGACAGCACCGTACGTTCGCCGTGGGCGATGCGCCACAGCAGGCGATACAGCAACGGCAGGCGCTGCGGATCGCGATGGCACAGGCAGGTCGCGGCCAGTTCCACGAAGTCGCGTGGCACGTTCGGTGCGGTGGCGTCGTCCGGCAGCGGCGCCTGCTGTACGGCCGGCGCATCCAGCAATGACGGCTCGGAATCCACCAGCCAGTCCAGTTGTTCAGGGCGCACGCCGCGCAGCAACGCCTCCCGCGCTGCGTTGCGCCAGGCGTCCAGTGACCACGGCGGGTCCACCCGCAGCGACCAGCGCTGCATCTCAGGCAGCGGGCGCGGCATCGAACAGCGAGCCCTGGCGGGGCGGCGGGGCCAGCTTCGCACGCAGCGCTGCCGGATCATCCAGCGCGTTGCGGGGATGGTGGTCGGCCAGCTGCACGAACGGCAGCAGTTTGCTCATCGGCGCCTTCAGCCGGGCCAGGTCGGTCACCCGCAGGCGGCCGTGGCGGCGCGCCATCAGCACGCGTTTGACGTTGCGCACGCCCAAGCCGGGTACCCGCAGCAGCAGCTCCTTCGGTGCAAGGTTCAGGTCCACCGGGAAGCGCTCCGGATGGCGGATCGCCCACGCCATCTTCGGATCGATGTCCAGGTCCAGCATGCCGCCCTGGGTGGTGTCGGTGATCTCCTCCACGCCATAGCCGTAGAAGCGCAGCAGCCAGTCGGCCTGGTACAGCCGGTGCTCGCGCTGCAGCGGGGGCGGTTGCAGCGGCAGCTGGCGGCTCGCATCGGGAATCGGGCTGAAGGCGGAGTAGTACACCCGGCGCATGCGGTAGTTGCCGTAGAGGCTGTCGGCGCTGTTCAGGATCTGCTGGTCACTGGCACCGTCGGCGCCGACGATCATCTGCGTGCTCTGCCCGGCAGGGGCGAAGCGGGGCGGGCGAGGGCGTGCGCTGCGGGTGGATAGCGGGGCGATCACCGCCGGCGCCTTGCGGGCCTCCTTGGCTTCTTCAATGCGCCAGCGCAGCTCACCCATCGCGCCGCGGATCGATGTGCTGGTCTTTTCCGGGGCGAGGGTGGCCAGGCCCGCTTCGGTGGGCAGTTCAACGTTGATCGACAGGCGATCGGCGTAACGACCCGCAGCGGCCAGAAGCTCGGGCGATGCCTCGGGGATGGTCTTCAGGTGGATGTAGCCGGCGTACCGATGCTCCTCGCGCAGCCGTCGTGCCACCTCCACCATGCGTTCCATCGTGTAGTCCGCATTGCGGATGATGCCGCTGGAAAGGAACAGGCCCTCGATGTAATTGCGCTTGTAGAAGTCCAGGGTGAGCGTGACCACCTCGTCCACGCTGAAACGCGCGCGCTGCACGTTGCTGGACACCCGGTTCACGCAGTAAGCGCAGTCGTAGACGCAGAAGTTGGTCAGCAGGATCTTCAGCAACGACACGCAGCGGCCATCGGGCGTGTAGCTGTGGCAGATACCCATGCCTTCGGTACTGCCGATGCCGCCAGAAGCACGCGAATCGCGCTTGCCCGCGCCGCTGGAGGCGCAGGACGCGTCGTATTTTGCGGCGTCGGCAAGGATGGCCAGCTTGCGTATGGTTTCCATTGAAGGAACCTACGGACAAGAGGTCTCATTGGATGAGACCGCCCCTTAATCCTTCAGAATTCCGCCGGGCATGGCCGGCGCTACCGGACGCGTGGTGGTAGCGCCTGGCCATGCCCGGCGGGCGTGCGGTCAGAACCCGTGGGTAATACTCGGCGCGCCGGCCGAGAAGTCCGCATACGGATCATGCTCGCCGCTGCCGCCTTCGGACAGGCGGAACTTCAGCGCCAGCCCATCGCGTGAGTCGGCCGCGCGCAGTGCTTCTTCCTGATCGATGGTGCCGTTCTTGGCCAAGCGGAACAGGCACTGGTCGAAGCTCTCCATGCCTTCTTCCAGCGAGGCCTCCATTGCTGCCTTGATCTCGTGCACCTGGCCGCGACGCAGCAGGTCGCGGATCATCGGCGTGTTGATCAGCACTTCGGTGGCCGGCAGGCGGCGCCCCTCCTTGTTCTTCACCAGGCGCTGGCTGACCACCGCACGCAGGTTCAGCGCCAGGTTCATCAGCACGTTCTTGTGCGCGCTTTCCGGGAAGAAGTTGAGTATGCGCTCGATGGTCTGGTCGGCGTTGTTGGAGTGCAGGGTGGCCAGGCACAGGTGGCCGGTTTCGGCGAAGGCAATGGCGGCCTCCATCGTTTCCGCATCCAGGATCTCGCCGATCAGGATCACGTCGGGTGCTTCACGCATCGCATTCTTCAGCGCGTCGTGGAAGGTATGGGTATCGAGCCCGACCTCGCGCTGGTTCACGATCGACATCTTGTGCTTGTGCAGGTACTCGATCGGGTCCTCGATGGTGAGGATGTGACCGGTGGTGGTGCTGTTGCGATGGTCGATCATCGACGCCAGCGAGGTGGACTTGCCGGAGCCGGTGGACCCCACCACCAGCACCAGCCCGCGCGGGGTCATGATGACGTCCTTCAGCACCTGCGGCAGGTTGAGCTCTTCGATGCTCGGAATCCGGCTGCGGATGGCGCGGATGACCATGCCCACTTCACCGCGCTGCTTGAACACATTGACGCGGAAACGCCCGGCATCGGCCAGGGCGATGGCCATGTTGAGCTCCAGCTCGCGCTCGAACTGGGGCACCTGGCCCTCGTCCATCAGCGAGTAGGCGATTTTCTTCACCATTCCCGGCGGCAGGCCGGTATTGCCGAGCGGATACAGCTTGCCCTCGATCTTGATGTAGACCGGCGCGCCGGTGGTCAAGAACATGTCCGAAGCGTTCTTTTCGGTCATCAGCTTCAGGAAGTAGCCGATATCCATTGCGAATTTTCCCCAACGAAACTGCCGGTGCCCGTTGCAAGCACGGTACCGGCTTGACGACAATGGCCGCGAACCGACAACCGGTACGGCCTCCCCAATGAAACGACTTAGCTTCGCACGAATGCGCCACAGCCTGTATGTGATGGCGTTTGCATTCGCACTCTCTGCCCCCGCCTGGGCGCAGGACGGCGCGTTGGAACTGGCGCAGGCCCGGCAGGCGGTGGACAAAGCCACCCAGGCCGATGCCGACCAGTACGCCCCGGACCTGATCGGGCTGGCCCGTCAGGGACTGGAGCAGGCCCAGCGTGCCGCGGGCGACCGCCGCGAGCGCAAGAACGCACCGGCCATGGCCCTGCGCGCTGCCGTTGACGCCGATCTCGCCCGCGCCCGCAGCGAGGAAGCCACGGCGACCGCACAGCTGCAGCTGCGCCGCAACGAGGTCAACCAGCTGCAACGCCAGTTGTCGACCGGGGAGGACCGCCGATGAAGACGATCTCCGCCCTGACCCTTGCCACACTGCTGGCCCTGCCGACGCTGGCCCTGGCCGCGGACAACCCGATGGTCGGCCAGCTCAGCCAGCGCCTGCTGTCGATCCAGGCCAATCCGGACACCGCCGAGCTGGGCGCCTTCGAGCGCATGCAGGCGCAGCAGGCCATCGCCACCCTGGAGAAGGCCAAGCGCCGCGACCAGGAACTGGCCACCTACCTGGCCGAGCGCCGGGTCGAGATCGCCGAGACCGCCGTAAGGGCTGCGCTGGCTGCGCGCGAGGTGGACCGCCTGGAGCGCACCCGCAGCGACCTGCTGATCGAGGCCAGCCGCCGCGATGCCGCCCGCGCCCGCCAGGAAGCCGAGCAGCTGCGCATGCAGGCGCAGATGCAGGCAGAAGAGGCCGAACGCCTGCGCCAGGCGGCCGAGGCCGAGACCCTGGCCCGCCAGGATGCGGAGAACGCCCTGACCAGCGTGGCCGGCAAGCAGCAGCAGCGCCTCAGCTCGGCCCAGCAGAACGCGGCCAAGCTGGCCCGTGAGGAAGCCGAGCTGGTGTCCGGGCAGAAGCTGCCGGGCTCGAAGTTCGATGGCCGCGGCGAGGTCTTCACCTTTGCCGGTGACGCCTACGCTGCCGGGGCCTCGAGCCTGTCCGCTGGCGCCCGCAACCAGGCCAAGGCCCTGGCCGAGTACGTGAACATCGGCAAGAAGGGCAGGATCCGCATCGAGGCCTACGACAGCGCCAATGGCGTCGGCCAGAAGCGGGCCGAGGCACTGCGCGATGCGCTGGTCTCGGCCGGCGTCGCCAGCAGCCGGATCCAGGTCGCTGGCAAGAAGGGCGCCTCCACCCGGGCCCGCTCGGCCGAGGTCGTGATCGCCCCGTAATTGCTTGATATCGTTTGTTTTTCGTTGTGTTGAGTATTCAGCCTGAACCCCGCCTCGGCGGGGTTCGGTCTTTTTGCCGCAGGGGCTTGAACCCGGTCCAGAGCAAGCGTAGGGTCAATTGTCCGGGACGCAATAACGCGGACCGGACGATGGGAGGGCCGGGCCGATGCAAGCAGGGCGCGAACCGCAGCAGATCGACGTGCGCAGGCCAGTGCCGCGCGTCATTGTGGGCACCCATGTGGGCATCGACCGGCACTCCTCCATGAACAACGCCCCGTGCCTTGCGGCCGGGGCGTTCGTGTATCTGTCGAAGGAGGTCCATCATGTTTGAAGATCAGCCCCAGAGCGAGATCGACGCCCGTCGCGCGCGCGATCCGGAGTTCCGGTCACTCCATGACCAGCACCGCAAGTTGAACAAGAAGTGCATGGATGCGGAGTTGGGTGTACTCCCGATCGATGATGTCACCCTGGGTCGAATGAAGCGCGAGAAGCTGCTGGCCAAGCAACGCCTTCTGCGAATGTATGAAACACCGCTCGCAACGTCGTCCCCCACGCATTGACGCACCCCCGTCGTGCCAGGAATGGCATGACCCGGCCATCGATGGCCCTGCCAGGCACTCCTGACCTGGCAACGCGGCGCCGCTGAACGCAGACGTCGCGCCAAGGCACCACATGCGGTGGTGCCTTGGCTCTGCAGGCACGTCCCCCGATGCGGGCGGTACCGGTCTCCTCGTCGATCCGGGGCCGTCCGCATCCCTTTTTCCGTGGGCCGCCGCCTTGGCATCGAACCGGCCTGACTTTCGTCGCCATCCGTCGGATAATCATCGGTCCGGCCCTGCGTGGCGCGAACCGAAGTCCCCCGAATGCCCATCCATTCTTCCGTGCTCGAACTCATCGGCCAGACCCCGATCGTCAAGGCCCAGCGCCTGGATGCAGGCGTCTGCGAGCTCTACCTGAAGCTCGAAAGCGCCAACCCGGGCGGGTCGATCAAGGATCGCATCGGTCTGTCGATGATCGAGGCGGCAGAAAAGCGCGGCGACCTGAAGGCCGGCGCCACCCTGGTCGAAGGCACCGCCGGCAACACCGGCCTGGGCCTGGCGCTGGTGGCCCAGCAGAAGGGCTACAAGCTGATCCTGGTGGTCCCGGACAAGATGAGCCGGGAAAAGATCTTCAACCTGAAGGCGATGGGTGCCGAAGTGCGCCTGACCCGCTCGGACGTGGCCAAGGGGCACCCGGAGTACTACCAGGACCTGGCAAAGACCATCGCCGAGCAGACACCGGGCGCGTACTTCATCAACCAGTTCGGCAACCCGGACAACCCGGCCGCACACGAATTCGGCACCGGCCCGGAGATCCTCGAGCAGATGGGCGGCGATCTGGATGCCATCGTGTTCGGCTGCGGCAGCTCCGGCACCATGACCGGCCTGTCGCGCGCCTTCGCCAAGCTGTCGCCGAAGACCGAGCTGGTGCTGGCCGACCCGGTCGGCTCCATCCTGGCCGAATACATCAACGACGGCGTGCTCAACGACAAGTCGGGCAGCTGGCTGGTGGAAGGCATCGGCGAGGACTTCCTGCCCTCGATCTCCGATTTCAGCCGCGTCACCAAGGCCTATGCCATCACCGACGCCGAGAGCTTCCATACCGCGCGCGAGCTGCTGGCCAAGGAAGGCGTCCTTGGCGGATCTTCCACCGGCACCCTGCTGGCGGCGGCGCTGAAGTACTGCAAGGAGCAGACCACGCCGAAGAAGGTGCTGGTGCTGGTGCCGGATACCGGCAACAAGTACCTGTCGAAGATGTACAACGACTACTGGATGCTGGACAACGGCTTCCTTGAG
>NZ_QAIJ01000248.1:0-12468 GCF_003060985.1 Stenotrophomonas sp. HMWF023 | reverse complement strand
CGCGGTGGCCACCGCGGTGCAGGCGCTGGGCCATGTTGGCACCCATGCGGCCGAGGCCGATCATTGCAATATCCATTGTTTCACCTTCAGTTGGGGTCTAGGGTCAGGCTGCCTGGCCTGCCGGTGGCTGCGCAGTGGCGCAACTGCGCCTCGCGCCAACGCCGGTAGAGCGTGGTATGCAGATTGTGCAACGCCAGGTCGATGGAAAACGGTGTGCGCGGATTCCGGTCGAGCAGGCGGATGATGTGATAGCCGACAGGACGTATACCGCGTGGGTGCGCGTAGATCACGAACTGCTGGTAGAACGCATCGTCCAGCAACTGGTCCATCTGCTGCACGACGTCACGATAGCGCGGGGCCAATTGCGCACGCAGCACCGGATCGCGCTCGTACAGCAGCCGCTCGAAATAGCGTTGGCCGACGCGCGGAATGCCCTGTGCCAACTGCCACAGGGCACGATTGCGCTGGTCGTACCAGGCCAGGCCGCCGTGCGCGGCCAGCGCCTGCGCGGCACCCTCGCCCACCTCCACCACGACGAAGTTCTCCGCCTGGTTGCTGAGATCGTCCAGCGTGCCTTTGTCGAATACGTGTTCGATGAAGCCCGGCAGCCCTACAAATGCCTGCCGCCCCATCGCCGAGGTGCGCACGGCCTTGCCGTCGGCCAGGAACCGGCCGGCCTGCGCGCCCAGCAGGATGCTGTCGGTGTCGTGCAGTCCAAGGAAGGTGCCGATGGACAGTTCGTCCGCAGTGAATTCCGCATCGAAGGCCGCATCGCCGTACAGCTCGCGCTGCGTGGCCAGCTGCGCGACCTGGCGGCCGACACCGCATTCGGCACGCACGCGGCCGGTGTAGAACGCATCCAGTGCGCGGCTGTTGCTGGCGGCCGGTACATAGCCGCGGCCGAAACTGCGCACCCGCTGCCATCCCTGTGCCGGGGCACCGCGTGCGCCGAAGCCGATCCAGCCCAGCTGCACACCGGTGAAGCGGAAGGTCTCATTGTCCTGCAGTGCCTGCGTGGCGCGTTGCGCGGCCGCACCCAGTTCAAAGGCGTAGGCGCAGACCGTGGCCGGATCGTCCAGCAGCTGCTGCAACAGGGCCTGCCGATCGGCATCAGCCAGCGTATCCGGCCAACGCACACGAAGATCACCGGCCGCCTGCGCCTCGGCCAGCGAGGCACGCGTACACACCGGCCCACCCTGTACCTGGGGCGCGTTGATCGCCGCGGTTTCAAAGCGCCACCCCAGCCGCTGCAGCAGGCCCTGGCTGCACTCGGCCGTAGCAGCCAGCGCACTCAGGGGCCAGCCCAGCAGCAGGGCCCATGCCATCACCCTGCCGCGCACGTTCAGCCCTGGTCCGTTGCCGCCGGCGCTGGTTCGGGCTCGGGCCCGGCAGGGGGCGGCGGCGGCGCGGCCGGTTGCGGTTCTGCTTTCGCTGCCGCCGGCAGGTACTGCTGCAGGCGCTGGAAGAAGCGTCGATAGAACTCGGCATCGGTAATCGTGCTGCTGGCCACTTTCACCAGCGAGTCGTCATTGCTGCCGAACGGCAACGACACCGAGCCCAGCGCGCCCACGCCGACACTGGCCGAGGTCGGGCTCTTCTTCAGTGCATAGCGGTCCTGAACGGCGCTGACGAACACCAGCGCCTGGCTGCCACGCGGCGCGCACGAGATACGCAGCACCAGTTGTTCGTGGTCATCTTCGCGCGGCTGGAAATTCTTGTTGCCTTCCACCTGCGCGTCGTCCGACCGTGCGATGGCATAGCCCTGGCTGAGCAGCGTGCGCCGTGCAGCCTCGCAGGCTTCGGCCGGACGGCCATCGACGGTGCGCGAGAAGGTATCCCCCGAATCGAAAGACTCGCGCAGCACCGTGCTGTCGGCGGCGCGACCACCACAGGCGGTCAATGCCAGGGCACTGGTGGCGGCCAGCAGGGAAGCAGAAAAAAGGGAGGCCCGCATGGGTACTCCTGCGAAGACGGTAGCCCCGAGGGTAGCCCCCTGTCCGTGTGCACCGGGTCGATAACACCGGCCCCCTCCCCCACCGTTGCTCCCGGTTCATGCAAAAAGGGGACGGAGGGATCAAGTCGTTTGTGCCACCAACGACTTGATCCGCTCCGTCCCCTCCTCAGTCAATCAGTCGGCCCAGCGGCCTGCGGCGGTGGACTGCGGCAGCACCTGCGCCGACAGCGGACGGTCGGCCTCCAGCAGGTTCACTGCGTCGGCCAGGATCGAGGCCGATTCACGCAGCAGCGGGTCCGGGCGCTTCTCGGCAGCCTTCTCGCGGGCGGCATCCTTGACGATGTCGCGCTCGTTGCCGGTCAGGCCGTCATCGCTGCTGTCATCGGCCAGCGGGTCCAGGGCCAGGCCCAGTTCCTTGCGCACGATCTGGCGCTGCTTGCGCTGGGTGTCCTGGCGCTCGCGCTCGGCACGACGGGTTGCTTCATTCAGCGAGACGTACTTCTTCGCTGCTTCGGTACGGAACTGCTCCACGTCCTCATTCCACCACTGGAATTCCTTGTCGGTGGCGATACGCGAGTCGTGGCGCGTTTCCAGCTTCGGCAGCAGCGGCGCAAAGTTGCCGTACTGGGTGTGCGGCACCGCGGCGATGCGGGTCCACGGCAGTGCGTTGTCGTAGGTGCTCTCGCCGAACTCGGTGGCATCGACGCTGGCCGGGAACGCCAGGTCCGGCACCACACCCTTGTGCTGGGTGCTGCTGCCACTGATGCGGAAGAACTGGGCGATGGTCAGCTTCACCTGGCCAAAGCGCTGGGTTTCGCCGCTCGGCCAACGGTCGAGGTCGACGATGTTCTGTACGGTGCCCTTGCCGAAGCTGGTTTCACCGATGACCAGGCCGCGACCGTAGTCCTGGATGGCACCGGCGAAGATTTCCGATGCCGACGCCGAACCACGGTTGATCAGCACTGCCAGCGGGCCATCCCATGCCACGCCCTGGTTGCGGTCGCTGTTGACGGTGACACGGCCACCGGATTCGCGCACCTGCACCACCGGGCCCTGCTCGATGAACAGACCGGTCAGCTCGATGGCTTCATCCAGCGAGCCACCACCGTTGTTGCGCAGGTCCAGCACCACGCCGTCCAGCTTGTCGGTCTTGAAACCAGCCAGCAGCTTGGCCACGTCGCGGGTGGCCGACGCGTAGTCGGCGGCGTTGCGACGACGGCCTTCGAAGTCCTGGTAGAAGGTCGGCAGCTTGATCACGCCAACCTTGCGTGCCGGCTCGCCATTGGCGGCCGGAATGGTCATGGTCTCGCCCTTGGCGGCCTGTTCGGCCAGGCGCACCTTCTGCCGGGTCAGCACCAGGGTGTGGTGCTTGCCGTCGACGCCCGCTTCGGCCGGAATGAATTCCAGCTTGACGTCGGTGTCCTTGGCGCCACGGATCTTGGCCACCACATCATCGATGCGCCAGCCGATCACATCTTCCACCAGCCCGGACTTGCCCTGGCCGACACCGACGATGCGGTCGCCCGGCTTCAGCGTGCCGTCCACGGCAGCCGGACCACCGGCGATGATCTCGCGGATCACCACCACATCGTCCTGGCGCTGCAGCTGCGCACCGATGCCTTCCAGCGACAGCGACATCGCCTGGTTGAAGTTCTCGGCGGTACGCGGGGTGAAGTAATCGGTGTGCGGATCAACCGCGCTGGTGTAGGCGTTCATGAAGAACTGGAAGGTGTCTTCGCCCTTCAGCTCGTTGACCGACTTTTCCAGGGTGGCGTAACGCTTGTCCAGCGTCTTGCGGATGTCATCGGACTTCTTGCCGGCCAGCTTCAGGCGCAGCCAGTCGTTCTTCACCGACTTGCGCCACAGCTCGTCGAGTTCGGCATTGGAAGCGGCCCACGGCACCTCCTTGCGGTCGTACTCGAAGCGCTCGTCGGTGGTGAAATCCGGTTCCTGCTTCAGCAGCTTGCGCGCATAGGCCACACGCTCGCCGACGCGCTGTTTGTAGATCGCGAACACCTGGAAGGCCGGCTCCAGTTCGCCGCCGCGGATGGCATTGGCAATGCCGGCCTGGAACGGTGCGAAGCGGGTGATGTCGGCCTGGGTGAAGTACTGCTTGCCGCCGTCCAGCGTCTCCAGGTAGCGCTTGAACACATCCTTGGAGGTGGCTTCATCGAGCGCACGCGGGCGGTAGGCGTAGCGGCTGTCGGACAACAGGCCGTACACCAGCTTGGAGGTGGTCACCTGATCGGCGGTGGCGGCAGCCGGCAACGCCGGTGAGTCGGCCTTGGCCGCGAGCGCCAGCGGCGCGACCAGCGCCAGGGCCATCAGGAATGCGGGGGCTTTGAATTTCATTGACGTGCTCGAAGGCGCCTTGCCAAGGGGGAGACTGCAGGGTGTTCAGACACCGCGACAGTGCCGAAAGTTGCCGGGTTTGTCACCCGCCCACGTTCGGTGGAAAACCAGCCTAGCGGGGCCGGTGTAGCAAATTGTGAATGCAGGCGAAGGCCGCCGCTGCGCTCGCCGGGCATGGCCCGGCGCTACCGACACCGCGCGCACGGGGTAGCGCCGGGCCATGCCCGGCGGCAACCGCTTACTGGACGCCGGCGCCCTTGGCCTGCACGTCGGCGTGGTACGACGAGCGCACCATCGGGCCGGAGGCCACGTGGCTGAAGCCCAGCTCGTAACCGTAGACTTCCAGCGCCTTGTAGTCCTCGGGCGTCCAGTACTTCAGCACCGGGTGGTGATGCGCGGTCGGCTGCAGGTACTGGCCGATGGTGATCATGTCCACGTTGTGCGCACGCAGGTCGCGCATGGTGGCCTTGATCTGTTCGAAGTCTTCGCCCAGGCCCAGCATGATGCCCGACTTGGTCGGCACCTCCGGGTGCTGCGCCTTGAAGTTCTTCAGCAGGTTCAACGACCACTGGTAATCGGCACCCGGGCGCACGTTGCGGTACAGGTCCGGCACGGTTTCGATGTTGTGGTTGAACACGTCCGGCGGGTTCTGCGCGAGGATCTCCAGCGCGCGCTCCATGCGGCCCTTGCCGCGGAAGTCCGGGGTCAGCACTTCGATGCGGGTGCCCGGCGACTTCTCGCGGATGGCGGTGATGCAGTCGACGAAGTGCTGGGCACCGCCGTCGCGCAGGTCATCGCGGTCGACGCTGGTCACCACCACGTACTTCAGGCCCATGTCGGCCACGGTCTGGCCCAGGCTGGCCGGCTCGTTGGCATCGGGCGGCTTCGGCCGGCCGTGGGCCACGTCGCAGAACGAGCAGCGACGGGTGCAGACCTCGCCCAGGATCATGAAGGTGGCGGTGCCGTGGCCGAAGCACTCGTGGATGTTCGGGCAGCTGGCCTCTTCGCACACGGTCACCAGACGGTTCTCGCGCAGCTTGGCTTTCAGGTTCTGCACGGCATTGCCCGAAGGAATGCGCACGCGGATCCAGGAGGGCTTGCGTAGCACCGGCACGTCGGCGAACTGCACCGGCGAACGGTTGATCTTGTCCCCACCCATCTGCTTGACCCCGGCCTGCAACGGCGCGGTGGACGGAAGCTCGGCCTGCACGATCTGCAGGGGAATGGTGCGGGCAGTGGTTTCAGTCATGGCGTTTCCGGGGGCGGTCAGGCGGCCGCAGAGAGATCAGGCAGTTCAGGCACGGGCTGCAGCAGCAGGCCGAACTGGCGGGCCAGGTGGTCCAGCAGCACCGGCTTGACGGCGTCCATCCCGGACGGTCCGCCCAAGTCTAGCACCGTGGTCACCTGCAACCCCTCGTAACCACAGGGGTTGATGCGGTGGAAAGGATCCAGGTCCATGGCCACGTTGAAGGCCAGGCCATGGAAGGTGCAGCCGCGGCGAACGCGGATGCCGAGCGCGGCGATCTTGGCGCCACCGACATAGACGCCCGGGGCGCCGTCGAGCCGTTCGGCACCGATGTTCCACTCGGCCAGCGTATCGATGATGGCCTGTTCGATGCGGCACACGTAGTCGCGCACGCCTATGCCCAGCCGCGGCAGGCGCAGCAGCGGGTAGATCACGATCTGGCCGGGGCCGTGGTAGGTCACCTGGCCGCCGCGATCGACGTGGACAACCGGGATCTCGCCCGGTGCCAGCACGTGTTCGACCTTGCCGGCCTGGCCCAGGGTGAACACCGGGTCGTGCTCGACCACCCACAGCTCGTCGAGCGTGTCGTCGTCGCGCTGGTCGGTGAAACGCTGCATGGCGTGCCAGACCGGTTCGTAGGGCTGGCGCCCCAGGTCACGGACCACTGCCGGGCGCGGCGGACGCGCCTCGGGGGCCGCCACTTCGGCAGGGCAGCTGGCGGCTACACCGTCCACTTCACTTCCGGGTGGTCGCGCAGGGCCTGGTGGGCCACGTCGTACTGTTCACGGTTCTCGGCCCGGAAGACCAGGCGCACCGAGACGTACTTGCCGTTGGACGAATGCTTCCAGCTGATGCGCTCGTTCACCACGTCGACGCCAGCAGCCAGCAGCAGGCGGGGGAGTTCATGCTCCAGGCCGCGGTTGGCCGGGCCCATCGCGCTGAGCTCGAACTGACCGGGGAACTGGAAGCCGTGTTCGGGATTGTCGGACTTGATTTCCATGCGCCCATTATCGGGCCGCAGGGCAACAAACCCAAGAGTATTCATATAGGCCGGCGGCACCGCAGGCGGGCCGCTGCGTTGCAGCTGAACATCCATTCAGGCTCGGACCCAGGTCTCAGGGCTCCCGCGCCCATACGCGCAGCTCCCCCTGCGGTAACCAATTGTGTCGATCAGACAATGTTGTTTTCGGAACAGACAAGTGATCCCAGCGCGCTCGTTCCATCACATCGCCGGGAGTAACGTGTCGTTGCATAAAACGACAAACAAAAGCCCCCTTCCCGATGATCATCCCATCCATGCGTCACCTCGCAGCCTTCGGGCTGTCCGGCCTGCTGGCCACCGCCCTCCCCCTTTCCGCCCAGGCAGCCGAACAATGCGGCCCGGACGCGATGCGCGAGCATCCGCCGCAGGTCAATTTCCGCGTCGACAACGACCTGTTCGGCGGCCGCCACCAGGACCAGGGCTATACCAATGGCGCCCAGCTGACCCTGGTCTCGCCCAACCTGGTCGACTACACCGATGACCCCTGCCTGCCGCGCCTGGCGCGCTGGGTGAACAGCCACCTGGAAGCGCTGCACCCGGGCAAGTTCGAACAGCAGAACATGATCTTCAGCGTGGCCCAAGGCATCTTCACCCCTACCGACCCTACGCGCAGCGACCTGATCGAGGATGACCGGCCGTATGCCGGCGTGCTGCTGGTCAGTTTCGGCTTCAACGCGCGCAGTGGCGATCGCCTGCAGACCACCCAGCTGTCGCTGGGCGTGGTTGGGCCGTGGGCGCAGGGCAAGCAGGTGCAGGACGCCGTGCACAGCGTGCTGGGCGATGAGAAGTTCAAGGGCTGGGACAACCAGCTGCACAACGAACCGGTGTTCATGCTGACCCACGAGCGCATGCGCCGCTGGCCGGGCGATGCCAGCATCAATGCCGACGGCTGGGGCTGGGATGCGATCAGCCACTACGGCGGTTCGATCGGCAACCTGGAAACCAAGGCGAACATCGGTGGCGAAGTGCGCTTCGGCTGGAAGCTGCCGGACGATTTCGGCAGCACCCCGCTGCGCCCGGCCGGCGAGAACACGGCACCGACCCGGGGTGGCAAGCCGTCCGGCTGGTCGTGGCACCTGTTTGCCACCACTGATGCGGCGTGGGTGATCCGCGACATCACCCTGGACGGCAACACCTTCCGCAACAGCCACAGCGTGGACAAGCGTCATGTGGTCGCCCAGGGCGGTTATGGCATCGCGGTGATGCGCGGTCGCTGGAAGTTCGCGATGGCGCGCTACCACAGCACCCGCGAATTCGATGGCCAGCGCCAGTCGCCGGTGTTCGGTAGTTTCACCGTCAGCCGCTCGCTGTAAGCGATCGGGCTGAGGGTTGTGCCGGCCGCTGGCCAGCTTCAGGTATATCCGGCCGGGCTGGTGGTAGTGCCGGCCGCTGGCCAGCTTCAGGTATATCCGGCCGGGTTCATGGGGAGCCGGCCAGCGGCCGGCACTACCCGCATCCGGGCGGCATCATGAGCGGCCGGCATCACCGGCATCCGGACGGGTTCATGGAGAGCCGGTTTCCGAAACAGAAAAGGCCGGCATTCGCCGGCCTTTTCCGTTCACCGCAGCACGCTGCGGATCATTCCGATTCCCACCACATCCAGAAGCTGTCCCACAGGCGCTTGAAGAAGCCGGCCTGCTCGACTGCGGCCACCGCCACCAGCGGCGCTTCGGCCACCAGCTTGCCATCCAGGGTGACCTTGACGGTGCCAATCTGCTGGCCAGCGGTGAACGGCGCTTCCAGAGTCTTGGGCACGTCGATGCTCGGCTTCAGGTCGTTGTAGCGACCGCGCGGCACGCTGACCAGCATCGGCTGGGCCACGCCCAGCTGCACCTTGTCGGTGGTGCCCTTCCAGACCTTGTGCTCGGCCACGGCCTTGCCCGGCTCGTACAGGCGGTGGGTTTCGAAGAAGCGGAAGCCCCAGTTCAACAGGGCCAGGCTGTCATCGGCGCGCTGCTTTTCCGACGCACCGCCCAGCACCACGGCGACCAGACGCTGGTCACCGCGCTGGGCCGAGCTCATCAGGCAGTAGCCGGCCTCGGAGGTGTGGCCGGTCTTGATGCCGTCCACGCTGCCATCGCGCCACAACAGCAGGTTGCGGTTCGGCTGCTTGATGGTGCCGACCTGGAATTCCTTGATCTTGTTGTACGCGTAGGTTTCCGGGTAATCGCGCACCATCGCGCGGCCCAGCAGGGCCAGGTCGTAGGCGCTGCTGTGGTGGCCCGGGGCGGTCAGGCCATGGGCGTTCACGAAGTGCGAGTTCTTCATGCCGATCTTGGCGGCGTAGCTGTTCATCAGCGAAGCGAAGGCTTCTTCGCTGCCGGCCACGTGCTCGGCCAGGGCGATCGCGGCGTCATTGCCGGACTGGATCGCCATGCCCTTTTCCATGTCTTCCAGACGTGCAGTCTGGTTGACCGGGAAGCCACTGTAGCTGCCATCGGTGCCGGCGCCACCTTCGCGCCAGGCGCGTTCGCTCATCATCACCTGGTCGTCGGGACGGACCTTGCCGTTCTTGACCTCGGCGGCGATCACGTAGGACGTCATCACCTTGGTGATGCTGGCCGGGGCCAGCTGTTCATTGACGTTCTCACCTGCCAGTACCTGGCCGGTGGCGTAGTCCATCAGCACCCAGGCCTTGGACACGCTGGGTGCGGGCGCCGGCGGCGTGGCCACGGTGGCGGGGGCAGCAGCGGCGGCAGGCGTCGGGGTGGCCGGGGTCGGCAGCGGCGTCTGGGCGGAGGCCAGGCCCACCACCAGGGTGGCGGCCAGGGCAGTGGCGGCGGAACGGAAATTCATGGGACAGCAGGCTCCAGGGGACGGCCGGAAAATGAAGGATGGGACAAGGTGGCCATTGTAAGGCCGGGGTGGCAAGGGCCGGCAGCACCGGCCCGGGCGGAATCAGTCCTTGACGATCTGTGGCGAGCCAAAGCCCAGACCCGAGATGCGCCCGGCAAGTTCCGCCGCGCTGGCATGGTCGCTGGCGGGAACCCGCAGGCGCCACAGGGTACGACCACCGGCAGCGATGTCGCTGATGGTGGCACCGACGATGCCAGCGGCGTTGAGCTGGCCCATCGCCCGGTTGGCGTTGTCGCGGTTGGAGAAGCTGGCAACCTGCAGCATCACCGCGCCCACTACCTTCTGCGACAGGCTGGGGCTGCTGGCCGGGGCTGGGCTGCGCGGCATGGCGGTGGCCACGACCGGCGCGGCGGGACGCGGTGCGGGCGCGCTGGGCGGCAGGCTGCTGACCGCCACCTCCGGCATCGTGCTGACGGCGGCCTGGGTGGTGGCCGGCTGGCCACGCGCCGGCGCCCCATCGGCAGGCAGGCGGTTGACCAGGCGATCGATGTCGCTGTCGGCAACCGCGCGTGCGGCAGGTGCGGGGCGTGCGCTGGCGACGGCAGCGGTGGCCGCCGCCGCTTCAGCAGCACGGCGTTCGCGGCGCGACGGCTTCTGCGCCATCAGGTTGGTTTCACCCGGCTGCACCGCGCGCACTTCCACGTTGCCGGTACCGCGCTGGGTGATGCCCAGGCGCACAGCGGCGGCATAGCTGAGATCGACCACGCGGCCATCGTGGAACGGACCACGATCATTGACGCGCACGATCACCGATTCGCCATTGTCCAGGTTGGTCACGCGGGCGAAGCTGGGCAGCGGCAAGGTCTTGTGCGCAGCGGTGAACTGGTACATGTCGTAGACCTCGCGGTTGGAGGTCAGGCGGCCGTGGAACTTGGCGCCGTAGTACGAAGCGGTGCCACGCTCGACGTAGTTGCGGGTGTCGTCGAGCACCTTGTACTGCTTGCCCAGCACCACGTAAGGCGATTTGTTGCCGATCACCGAGCGGTCTTCACTGGTCACCAGCGGCTCGGGAATGCAGGCCACGTTGGGCACATAGCTGGGCGTAGTGTCTTTCACGCCGGGCTTGTACAGGCCACCGGCGGTGTAGTTGCCACGGGTGGACATGTCCTCGGTGGCCGCCGCGTACGGCGAGCCCTCCGGACAATGCGCCGGACGCCCGCCCTTGCCCTGCACCACCGTGCCGGATGGCTTGCCACCATGGCCGGCGGTCGCCGGCTTCTTCGGCGCGCTGCTGCAGGCGGCCAGCGCGAGGACGATCAATCCAGGGACCAGCCATCTGATGTTCATGCCGGGGGCAGCTCCTGTCCGGCAATGGCCTGCGACAACTGGAACACGGCCATCGCGTACATCTTCGAGAGGTTGTAACGGGTGATCGCGTAATAGTTCTGGAAGCCCAGCCAGTACTGCTTGCCGGCGCTGCCTTCAAGGGTGATGGGGGTGGCGGTGGCGCCCGGTTGCACCGGTGCGCTGGGCTGGTAGCCGCGCTGGGCCAGATCGGACAGCGACCAGGTGGGCATCCACTCGGTCGGGTTGAACTCTTCGCGGCCGGCGGCGAGCGTGGCCGGCACGGCGACCTGGCCGCCGCGCACCCAACCGCCCTTCTTCACGAAGTAGTTGGCGATGGAGGAGAACACGTCGTCGTAGCTGTTGAACAGGTCACGGCGACCATCGCCATTGCCGTCCACCGCGTAGTCCAGATAGCTGGAGGGCATGAACTGGCCCATGCCCATCGCGCCGGCATAGCTGCCCTTGAGCGTGGTGATGTCCAGCTTTTCCTCGCGGCCGAGCTCGAACAGCTTGGCCAGCTCATCGCGGAAGAACAGCTCGCGGCGTACTTCGCGTTCCAGCTTGGCCGGGTCGCCACTGCGCGGGTAATAGAAGGCCAGCGTGTACAGCGCGTCGAGCACGCGATGGCTGCCGGCATTCTTGCCGTAGCTGGTTTCCACGCCGATGATCGCCACGATCACTTCAGCCGGTACGCCAGTGCGCTGCTGTACGCGGTCCAGTTCGGCACGATGCTGGGCAAGAAATGCCTTGCCGCCGTCGATGCGCGCCTTGCTGATGAACATCGGCCGGTATTCGTTCCACGGCTTGACCCGTTCTGCCGGCCGCGACATGGCGGCGATGATCGGCTGGCGCACCTGCGCCTGGTCGAGCACGTTGCGGATCTCATCGGGCTTCAGGCCATAACGCTTCGCGGTGTCGGCAATGAATTTCGCGCGCGCGGTTTCGAACGGCACCGGGGTGAGATCGACCGGCGCAGCCGTAGCGGCTGCCGCTTCCGGCGCGGCTTCGGCCGGGCCCTGAGGCTTGGTCGCCGGGTGGCGCGGCGTACTGCTGGCCTGGGGCGAAGTCGGTGGGGACGTCGGCTGGGTCGCACAGGCGACCAGGCCGAGGGTGAGCATGCAGGCCAGAGAACGTCGAATCATCACCGCAGGTTAGCAGGTCATGGATGAATTAAAACCCCTAAGACCATGAATCACAACGATTTGCTCGCGTTCAGCGAGAAATGTGAAGGCGTCGTGATTGACCTGCCCCATTCAGGCAGAGGTTGCCGGTTGCGCCCCCATCCCCGCAGACGCAACCGGCCGCCGGACCCGGTCGGTACCTGCGCGGCTGCCGCTCCCCAGTGGCAGTGCTCCGCGCTCCTTGTACCTGTTGGATCAGTACTGCTTTCCCATCCGACGCCCCTCGCGCTGCATCAAAGACGGCGCGCCATGCCGAACGGGCCGCCATTGTGCAGGCCGATTGCGACAAGTCCATTGATCAGGATCAACGCGGCGTCAAAATGTGAATTGGCGCCCACTTTTAATGGAACTTCGTCAGCGGCCATGCTGCTGTGCGGCGTTGTGGGAACGATTACAGAAATGCGCTTGCGCAGATTCATGCGGGCATCGGCGGCGAAGGTCGGCGAACGGCGCAGCCCCCCGTGGGTGGCCGCTGAAAGCAACAGCCGTGGTTGGCCGGGCGGGTGGGGTTCGCGGGGGACGCCGTGAATCCGTCCATGGAGGCTTGGCC
>NZ_QAIJ01000031.1:0-22742 GCF_003060985.1 Stenotrophomonas sp. HMWF023 | reverse complement strand
AGCAAAAGCAGAAGCCGTGCCCCCTCCCCCGCCTCGAGATCTGACAGATCCCATCCACGCATGGCGTGGATCTACCAGACGCAGCCCAACCGTCGCGCCGCCGCCAGATGCAATCCAACCGTCATCGGGAAACTGTCGAAGGCGGGGAGGTGTCGGATGGCGGGGTGTCCGCGGCATGGATGCCGCGGCCAAGCCCCCATGGATGGGTTTACGGCGTCCCCGCCATCCGACACCTCCCCGCCTCCCCACGGAACATCCCAGAGCCGCTCTGGCTTTGGCTCTGGCTCTGGCTCTGGCCTCTGCGGTGCAGGGTGCAACCCTGCCGAACATCCTTCGCTGCGCTCGCCGGGCATGGCCCGGCGCTACCCGTAATGAAAAAGCCGCCTTTCGGCGGCTTCTTCATTACTTCAGCTTGATCTCGCGCAAGCGCTCTTCGAGGAAGCCGTGCGCGGTGATCGGTTCCGGGTACCGGCTCGGGTTCTCCTCGCTGATGCACGAGGGCAGCACGTCGATCAGGAAGTCCGGGTTCGGGTGCAGGAAGAACGGCACCGAATAACGCGGCTGGCGGGCCAGCTCGCCCGGAGGATTGACCACACGGTGGATGGTCGACGGATACACATGGTTGGTCAGGCGCTGCAGCATGTCGCCGATGTTGACCACGATGGTGTCCGCGTCCGAGGTGAACGGCACCCAGTCCCCATCATGCGACTGCACTTCCAGGCCTGCCGCGCTGGCACCGACCAGCAGCGTGATGAAGTTGATGTCGCCATGGGCACCGGCACGCACGTTCGGGATGTCGTCGGTGGTGATCGGCGGGTAATGGATCGGGCGCAGGATCGAATTGCCGAAGTTGGTCTTGTCGGCGAAGAAGTGCTCCGGCAGGCCGATGTGCAGGGCCAGGGCCGACAGCACACGCGAACCCAGGTTGTCCAACGCCTGGTACAGGCCGTAACCACGCTCACGGAAGCCCTCGACCTCGGACGGCCACAGGTTCGGCGCCATCACGTCCCGATACTTGGAGTCGTCGGCGATCTCGCGGCCGATGTGCCAGAACTCCTTCAGGTCGAAGTGCTTGGAGCCCTTGGCGGTCTCCACACCGAACGGGGTATAGCCACGGGCGCCGCCGCTGCCAGCCACGTGGTACTTGCGCTTGGTCTCATCCGGCAGTGCGAAGAAGGCCTTGAAGACGTCGTAGGCCGCATCGATGTCGGCCTGCGGGATGCCGTGGTTGCGGATGCCGGCAAACCCCCATTGGCGATATGCCGCCCCCAGCTCGGCCACGAAGGCGTCGCGGTCACTGTCGAAACGGGTGATGTCGAGGGTGGGGATCTGGCTCACAGCGGTTCCTGGCTTGTCGTTGAGTCGGTACGGGCCCGCCATGTCATGGCGACCGATCTGAACATTGTGACAGATAGATCGGGACACGCCACCGACACACTGAAACAAACCGATACAATGCGCCACCCGCGCGCGGTTTAACGACTTCGTCACGCCGGGAAACGCCACCCGTTGCCCCATCCCAACCCGCCTTCTCCATGGACGCCGCCCTGCCCGACGCCACCGCCGCCGCTCTTCCCGGCCCTGCCCGACGCTGGCGCAGGCTGGCCTGGTGGTCCCTGTTCATCGCGGCCAACGCGGTGCTGGCCGCGCTCATCGCGCTGGGCAACGTGCCGCTGCGCGACAACCCCGGCGGGACGCTCGGCCTGGCCTATCTGGCGATTGCCCTGCCCGGCCATCTGCTCGCGTTCGGCGCGCTGGCCGGCCTGCTGCCGTTGGCCATCGGCCTGTGGCCGCGCAGCGCGCGCGCATTGAGTGTGTCGGCTGTGATCTGCCAGGGCCTGTGGCTGTGCCTGCTGCTGGTGGATGCCAAGGTGTTCGCGCTGTATCGCTTCCACCTCAACGCGATGGTCGCCAACATGGTGTTCGGCGGCGCCCTGCAGGATCAGGTGAGCCTGTCCTGGACGACCTGGCTGCAGGCGGCTGCCATGGTGTCGGCGATCTTCGCCGCGCAGGGCCTGCTGGCCTGGGCGTGCTGGAAGCTGCTGCCCGCAGCACCGCTGCGGCGGCGGGTACTGCAGGCCTGGGCGGTGATCGCCCTGCTGATGGGCGGGGGCCAGGTCGCTACTGCCTACTACGACGCGCTCGGCGAACGCGCAGTGATCAGCCAGTGGAATTACCTGCCATGGGCGCAACCGATCACCGCCAAGAGTGCGATGCGCCGCTTCGGCGTGGTCAGCCAGCACCAGGTCGGCCTGCCCGATCCGCGCCATGCCCAGCTCAACTATCCATTGCAGCCCCTGCGCTGCCAGAGCCACCAGCGGCCGAACGTACTGATGGTGGTACTGGAGTCGTTGCGCCATGACGTGCTCACCCCGCAGTTCATGCCCAACGCATCGGCACTGGCCCGGTCCTCGCGGGTGTACGAGCATCATTTCAGCACCGGCAACGCCACCCGCTATGGCCTGTTCGGGCTGCTGTACGGCCTGCCGGGTGGCTACTGGCCCAGCATGCTCGACGAGCAGCGTGGCTCGCAGTTGTTCAAGGTGCTGGGACAGCAGGGCTATGACCTGCATCTGTATGGCAGCGCGCCGCTGTACAGCCCGGAATTCGATCGCACGGCGTTCGCCGATGTCCGCGACCAGCTGCACCAGGGGCCGTCCGAACTGACCTCCGACGGCCGTGATGCCGCCATCGTCGCTGGACTGCAGAAGGACATCCGTACCAGCCAGGCTGCGCAGCGCCCGTGGTTCGGTTTCGTGTTCCTCGATTCCACCCACGCGCCCTACCACATGCCGGCCGGCTATCCGCCGCTCGCTACGCCGATGGCCGATGCCATCGATTTTCTCAAGTTCGGCCCCGAGCACGATCCAACGCCGGAACTGAACCGTTATCACACCTCGGTGCATTACGCCGACAGCCTGATTGGATCGCTGCTGGATGACCTGCGCGCACAGGGCCTGGAGCAGAACACGATCGTGCTGGTGACCGGTGACCACGCCGAGGAATTCAACGACCTCAAGCTCAACTACTGGGGCCATAACGGCAACTTCTCCAATTACCAGCTGCAGGTGCCGTTCGTGCTGCATTGGCCGGGCCAGGCTGGCGGCCGCGACGCGCGCGTCAGCTCGCATGAAGACTGGGTACCGACGCTGATGCGTCGCGGCCTGGGCTGCGAGAACGCATTGACCGACTACAGCACCGGCCACGACCTGCTCGCTGCACCGACCGGCAAGCGTGCGCTGGTGGTGGAAAGCTGGTCGCAGCGCGCAGTGCGCACTGGCGAGGCGATCTACGTGTTCGACAAATTCGGCAACGCCACCGCGCTCGACGCGCGCTACCGCCCCCTGCCGCAACAGACCCCCGACGCCGCCAGCATCCGCGCGGCATGGGAAGCGCTGACGCGCTTCCGCAACCGCTGAATCCAAGGACCGATCCACCATGAACCGTCCGCTGCGCATCCTGCATACCGAAGCCGCCAAAGGCATGGGTGGGCAGGAAATCTACATTTTCCGCCACATGCAGGTGATGCGCGCGCGCGGCCATGACGTCGCCCTGCTGTGCCAGCCCGACGCGCGCCTGGCCACCCGCGCGCGCGACGATGGCTTCACCGTGCATACGCTGCGCATGGGCGGCATTGCCCGGCTGCTGCGCGGCATCTGGTCGGTATCACGGCTGGTGCGCCGCGAGCGCTACGACGTGGTCAACACCACCAGCCGTCGCGATGCATTGATTGCCGCCGCGGGTGCACGCCTGGGCGGCACACCGCTGGTGGTGCGCTCGCGCCACCTGATGAGCCCGGTGAATTCGCTGCTGACCTACACCGGCCTGCCGCACCGGGTCATCACCGTGAGCAACTTCGTCAAGCAACTGCTGGCGGACCGAGGAATTCCCGCCGATCACATCGGCATCGTGCCGCCGATGGCGGTTTCTCCAACCGGCATCGACGCCGCGCAGGAGCCGTCCTGGCAGGCGCTGCAGGAGACGCGTGCACGCGTGCGCGGCGAGCTCGGATTCGACGAACAGGACATCGTGGTGGGCTGCGTGGCCGTGCTGCGTGAACCCAAGGGCCACGCCGAACTGCTGCAGGCCATGGTGCCGCTGTGCAAGGCCAACCCCCGCCTGCATCTGGTGGTGGTCGGCGATGGCCAGGCAGTGATGCAGCGCCTGCAGGCCACCTGCGCCGAGCACGACCTGCAGCGTCAGGTCCATCTGCTGGGCTTCCGCAGCGATGCCAGCCAGCTGATGCCCGGCTTCGACATCTTCGCCCTGGCCACACACAAGGAAGCGTCGGGCACGGTGTTCCTGGAAGCGGCACAGGCGGGCCTGCCGATCGTGTCGCACCGGGTCGGCGGCGTGCCTGAAATGCTGGTGGAAGGCAGCAATGCCATCCTCACCCGACTCGGTGACGGCGCCGCCCTGACCGGCGCGCTGCGGCTGCTGGTGGACGATCCCGAGCGCCGACGGCAGATGGGACGTTCCGGCTGGGACTGGATCCGCAGCGCCAAGCGTTTCAGCCCCGAAGGCCACGCTGAAGCCACCGAACACTACTACCACCAATGGATGAAGGAGCTGGGTCATGGCTAATGCCAGAACCGTACCGGTGCTGATGCATCATCACGTCAGCAACTCGCCCGGCATGATCACGGTGTCGCCGGAGAATTTCGAAAGCCAGATCGCCTGGCTGGCACGCACCGGCTGGACCTCCTTGACACTGGACCAGTACGCCGGTTTCCTGGCCGGCAAGCCGGTGCCGCGCAAGTCGATCGTGATCACCTTCGATGATGGCTACCTGGACAACTGGGTCTACGCCCATCCGATCCTGCAGAAGTACGGCATGCACGCGGTGGTGTTCGTGGTGACCGGCTGGATGCACGAGGGCCCGATGCGCCCGCATGCCGGCATCACCGGCGCCACGCTGCCGGAAACGCCGGAGCATCGCGCCTGCGAAGACCTGATCTACAAGCAGGGCCGCAGCGACGAAGTGATGATGCGTTGGAGCGAAGCACGTGCGGCCATCGAGGCGGGCACCTTCGAGATCCATTGCCATACCCACACCCACACGCGCTGGCTGCGCCGCCAGGACCTGGATCGCGCGCAGCGCCGTGCCGGTATCAGTGGCGACCTGTCGAAGGCCAGGGAAGTGCTGCTGGAGAAGCTGGGCGAAGTGTCGGACACGCTGTGCTGGCCGTACGGTGATTTCGACCAGGACTACATCGAAGTGGCACGCGAGCAGGGGTTCCGCTACCTGCACACCACCCATCCGTTCGGACGCAACGTGGTCGGCGGCGACCCCGAGCGCATCTACCGCTTCGCCATCCGTAACCGGCCGGCAAGCTGGCTGCGCAAGCGCATCGCATGGAGCTACAACCCGCTGATCGCACCGCTGTTCAATGGCTTCAAGGCACGGCAGAAGAAGATGGTGCCGGGGCCGTGACGGCGTCTCCAGGCCCGGTCTGACACAGCTTCGGCAAGGAAGCTTCAACCGATTGGAAGGAATACAGGAAATGAACGTTCTGGTTACCGGCGGTGCGGGATTCATCGGCTCCCACACCTGTGTGGAACTGCAGCAGCAGGGCCATGCGGTGGTCATCGTCGATTCGCTCTGCAACAGCGACGCCGGGGTGATCGGCCGGATCGGCGACATCACCGGCATCACGCCGCTGTTCGTACAGGCCGATGTGCGCGATCGCGCGCGGATCGCCGCCCTGCTGCGCGAACATTCGATCGATGCGGTACTGCATTTTGCCGCGCTGAAGTCGGTTGGCGAATCGCGGCAGATGCCGCTGGACTACTTCGACAACAACATCAGCGGCACCCTTGCCCTGCTCGGCGCCATGCGCGATGCCGGCGTGGGCACGTTCGTGTTCAGCTCGTCGGCAACCGTGTACGGCGACCAGGACCATTGCCCGGTGGCCGAGACCGCCGCGACCTGCGCGATGACGCCCTATGGCCGTTCGAAGCTGGTGGTGGAACAACTGCTGTCCGATCTGGTCGGCGCCGATGCAGCGCTGCATGTGGCAACACTGCGCTACTTCAATCCGGTGGGGGCGCATTCAAGCGCCCTGATCGGTGAGCTGCCGCACGGAACACCCAGCAACCTGATGCCCTACATCGCCCAGGTGGCCGCCGGCCTGCTGCCCGAAGTACAGGTATTCGGCGATGACTACCCGACCTGCGACGGTACCGGCGTACGCGACTACATCCATGTGGAAGATGTGGCGCGGGCCCATGTGCTGGCGCTGCAGTACCTGCGCGACAAGCGCCGCAGCATCACCCTGAACCTGGGCACCGGGCAGGGCCACAGCGTGCTGGAACTGATCAAGGCCTTCGAGCAGACCGTCGGCCGGCCGATTCCATTCCGGATCACCGGTCGCCGCACCGGCGACATCGCGGTGAGCTTTGCCGACCCGTCCCTTGCCCTGCGCGAACTGGGCTGGACTGCGCGCCATGGTCTGGCGGACATGTGCCGCGACACCTGGAAATGGCAGACGGAGATGCCGCGCAGCGCCTGATGCCTTGCTTGCGCCAGACAGCAACATGGCCGCACAGGCGGCCATGTTGTCGGTTCGATCCAGCGACTGGGCTCAGGCCGCAGCCGCTGTCCTGACCGCCGCCGAAAGCCGATCCAGGGTGTCCTGCATCAACGTCGCGTCATCGGCCTCGACCGTGACCCGCACCACCGGTTCGGTGCCGGAGGGACGCAGGAAGGCACGTCCGCGGCCGGATACCGCCTGCTGCGCTTCGGTCAGCGCAGCCTGCACGCTCTCGGCCTGCACGATGGCCTTGGCCGAGACATCGCCGAGGCGCACGTTGACCGTCTTCTGCGGCACCTTGGACAACGGCTGCAGCGCTTCGCGCAGGCTCTTTCCCTGCTGTTTCAACGCCACCAGCACCTGCAGGGCACTGACGATGCCGTCGCCGGTGGTGGCCCGGTCCAGGCACAGCAGATGGCCGGACGCTTCACCACCGAGCACGCCGCCTCCCTCCACCAGTGCCTGATGCACGTAGCGGTCGCCGACGTTGCTGCGCTGGAACGGAATCTGCAGTTCGGCCAAGGCCTTTTCCAGACCGAAGTTGCTCATCAAGGTACCGACCACCGGGCCGCGCAGGCGACCTTCGGCCTGCCACGCGCGCGCCAGGATGTACACCAGGTCATCGCCGTCGACCGGGTTGCCGTGGTCATCGGCCATCAACACCCGGTCACCATCACCGTCGAAGGCGATGCCCAGGTCGGCGCGGGTCTCACGCACCTTGGCAGCGAGGTTGTCGATGTGGGTCGAGCCGACGCCGTCGTTGATGTTGATGCCATTGGGTTCGGCACCGATGCCGATGACCTCCGCACCCAGTTCGCGGAACAGCAGCGGCGCGATCTGGTAGGTGGCGCCATGCGCGCAGTCGAGCACCAGGCGTACGCCGCGAAGATCGAACGAGCGCGGCACGCTGGACTTGCAGAACTCGATGTAACGACCGACGGCCTCGCGTGCACGCGAGGCCTTGCCGAGCTTCTCCGAAACGGCCGTGGTGAACGGCACGTCCAATGCGGCTTCCAGAGCCAGCTCGGTGGCATCGTCAAGCTTCTCGCCTTGGGCGGAGAAGAACTTGATGCCGTTGTCGTAGTGCGGATTGTGCGACGCGCTGATGACGATGCCCGCATCCACGCCGAGGGTACGGGTGAGGAAGGCAACGGCCGGGGTCGGCATCGGGCCGAGCAGCTGCACGTCAGCGCCCGCAGCGACCAGCCCGGCTTCCAGCGCGGCTTCGAACATGTAACCGGAGATCCGCGTGTCCTTGCCGATCACCACGATCGGACGGCGCCCATCCTGGCCGCGCTGGGCGACCAGCACGCGGCCCAGGGCGTTGCCCAGGCGCAGCACGAAATCAGCCGAGATCGCCCCTTGGCCAACCCGACCACGGATGCCGTCGGTACCGAAGTACTTGCGGCTCCCCATCAAACCTCCTCCGGCGCCGGCTCGCGGCGCAGCATCGCCAGCAGGTCGGCCAGGCGGTCGCGCAGTTCACGGCGGTCGCAGATCTGGTCGATGGCACCGTGTTCGAGCAGGAACTCCGAACGCTGGAACCCTTCCGGCAGCTTCTCGCGCACGGTCTGCTCGATCACGCGCGGGCCGGCGAAGCCGATCAGTGCACGCGGTTCGGCGATGTTGATGTCGCCCAGCATCGCGAACGACGCCGACACACCACCGGTGGTCGGATGGGTCAGCACCGAAATGTACGGTTGTCCGGCTTCACGCAGTTTGCCCAGCGCGGCCGAAGTCTTGGCCATCTGCATCAGCGAGAACAGGCCTTCCTGCATGCGCGCGCCACCGCTGGCGGAGAAGCACACGTACGGCGCGCCGATCTCGGCGGCCGTCTCGGCGGCAAGGGCGAAACGCTCGCCGACCACCGAACCCATCGAGCCGCCCATGAAGGCGAAATCGAAGGACGAGGCCACCAGGGGACGGCCCTTGAGCAGGCCGCGCATGGCAATCAGCGCGTCGTACTCACCGGTGTTCTTCTGCGCGATCTTGATGCGCTCGCCGTACTTCTTCTGGTCCTTGAACTTCAGCAGGTCGGTCGGCCCCAGGCGGGCGGCGATCTCGGTGGTGCTGTCGGCGTCGAACAGCGCGGCCAGGCGCGCACGTGCACGGATGGCCATATGGTGGCCGCACTTCGGGCAGACCTCCAGATTCTCTTCCAGCTCCGGACGGTACAACGCACTGCCGCAGTTGCTGCACTTTTCCCACAGGCCCTCGGGGACGCTGCGCTTCTTGCTGGGGGTGTTGTCGGTGCGGATGCCAGACGGCATCAACTTGCTGAGCCAACTCATGCGGGAGGACACTTCCGTTCAGGGCGGCCCGGGGGCCGCAAAGGCGGACAGTCTAGCTCCGCTTTCCCTGCCCGTGCACCCCCTGCCCGGCCTTGGCCCCGATGGAAAAAACCATGCTGGGACGTACGTTTAGGTGTTGGGTAGTGCCGGCCGCTGGCCGGCAGCGCTTGCACGCGGGCGGGTACGGAGGATGCCGGCCAGCGGCCGGCACTACCGTTACGCGTCGAGCGCCTGCCGCAGCGGAGCCAGGAACGCAGCGGCGCGCAGAGCCGCCTCCTCGGTGGAGCCCGCTTCGGCGAGCACCGCCACCAGCGCGCTGCCGACCACCACGCCGTCGGCCTGGCGGGCCATGGCCGCCGCACTGGCTGCATCCTTGATGCCGAAGCCGGCCACCACCGGCACGCTGGCCTTGGCCCGCAGCGCCTGCAGGCGTGCACTGGCGGCGTCACTGTCCAGTCGTTCGGAGGCGCCGGTGACACCGGCAAAGCTGACGTAGTAGAGATAGCCACGGGCCAACGCCAGCAGCTTGTCTGCGCGTGCTTCGCTGGTGGTCGGCGATGCCAGCAGAACCAGCGCCAGGCCTGCAGCGTCGAAGGCCTGCTGGGCTTCACCGGCCTCTTCCGGTGGCAGGTCGACCAGCAGCACGCCGTCCACGCCAGCGGCCACCGCCGCGTTGGCGAACGCCACGTAACCGTGGATCTCCACCGGGTTGAGATAGCCCATCAGCACTACTGGCGTCTGCGCATCCTGCTCGCGGAACTGCGCTACTGCCTGCAACACATAGCGGCTACCTGCGCCGCGGCCCAGCGCACGCTCGGAGCTGCGCTGGATGGTCGGGCCATCGGCCATCGGATCGGAGAACGGCACGCCCAGTTCGATCACATCGGCACCGGCCCCGACCAGCGCGTGCATGACCGGCACCGTGGCTTCCAGGGAAGGATCACCGGCGGTGATGAAGGGGATCAGGGCCTTGCGCTGCTGCTGGCGCAGGCGCAGGAAACAGGCATCGAGTCGGGACACGGACATTTCAGGCACACCCTTCAATCAGTTCAATCGCTTCACTGGTTCCCCAGTACATCTGGGTAACCTTCCCTTCAAACAGTTCCAGGCGGATGCCCAGGTCGGAACCCGGGTCCTGCCAGGTGAGGTATTCCCCCTGGTCGTCCAGATAGGCATGCGGCTCGGAAACCGGCGCGCCGGGGAACTGCGCCAGCGCCTGTGCGCGGGTCATGCCGATGCGCAGGCCGTACGGGCCAGGCTGGGCGACTGGTGTTTCGGCATCCTCATCCTGATCCAGGTCGAAGCGGACGATGCGTCCATCGTCGACCATCATCGAAACGCCCGGCGGCAGCCCCTTGCCCGTGAAGTACTCGCAGGTCTCGATCGCGCCCTGCGACTCCCACGAGCCCAGGTGCTTGACGTCGCTCATGTGCTGGCCAACCAACACGTCGCCGGCGTGGTCCAGCGCCACCGAGGCCACTGCCGGTGCGTCACCGTTGCTCGTGCCTTCCGCGGACGGCGGATCGACGATCGGCGTGCGCGCCATCGGGTCAAGATCATCATTGGCAGCCGGCTGCTGCGCCGGCTGCGTAGTGGCTTTGGCAGCCGGCGCAAGCACCGGCGGTTCCGGCGGCTGGCACGCGGCCAGGCCCAGCACCAGCAGAAGCATCCCGCTGTTCCGCAGCAGCGCGCTCACAGCACCAGGCCTTCGCGCGCAGCGATGGTATGCACGTCCTTGTCGCCGCGACCGGAGAGGTTGCACAGCACGATCTGGTCGCGCGGGCGCCCGCGCGCAAGCTTCATCGCCTGCGCCAGTGCGTGGCTGGACTCCAGCGCCGGCAGGATGCCCTCGGTGTGGGCCAGCAGATGGAAGGCCTGCAGCGCCTCTTCGTCGGTGATGCCGACGTAACGTGCGCGGCCGCTGTCGGCCAGGAACGCGTGCTCGGGGCCGACGCCCGGGTAATCCAGGCCGGCCGATACCGAATGGGTCTCGATGATCTGGCCATCGTCGTCGCACAGCACATAGGTGCGGTTGCCGTGCAGCACGCCCGGACGGCCGGCGGCGATGGAGGCTGCGTGGCGTCCGGTGTGGATGCCATCGCCGGCCGCTTCAGCGCCGACAATCTCGACCTCGCGGTCGTTGAGGAAGGCATGGAACAAGCCGATGGCATTGCTGCCGCCGCCGACGCAGGCGGTGATCGCATCGGGCAGGCGACCGTACTCGGCCAGCATCTGCTCGCGCGCCTCGCGGCCGACGATGGCGTTGAAGTCGCGCACCATGCGCGGGTACGGGTCCGGCCCCGCGACCGTGCCGATGATGTAGAAGGTGTCCTGCACGTTGGTGACCCAGTCGCGCATTGCCTCGTTGAGGGCGTCCTTCAGGGTGGCCGAGCCGGAAGTGACCGGTACCACCGTCGCACCGAGCAGCTTCATGCGGTAGACGTTGATCTTCTGCCGCTCGATGTCGGTGGCGCCCATGTACACCACGCACTCCAGGCCCAGCCGCGCGGCGACGGTGGCACTGGCCACGCCATGCTGGCCGGCGCCGGTCTCGGCGATGATGCGCTTCTTGCCCATCCGCGCAGCCAGCAGCGCCTGGCCGATGGTGTTGTTGATCTTGTGCGCGCCGGTGTGGTTCAGGTCCTCACGCTTGAGCAGGATCTGCGCGCCGCCGACGTGGTCGCTGAGGCGTTCAGCATGGTAGATCGGGCTTGGCCGGCCCACGTAATGGGCCAGATCGCGGTCATAGGCCAGCTGGAACGCCGGATCCTGACGGGCCTGGTCATAGGCCTGGGCCAGTTCCTGCAGCGGGCCGACCAGGGTTTCGGCGACGAAGCTGCCACCGTAACGGCCAAAGTGGCCCTGAGCGTCAGGGAATGCGTGGAAATCGGCAATGGGAGAGGCAGACATGGAGACGACCGGTCGTTCAGACAGGTGGATACTCTAGCGCACGGATTGTGTCCGGAAAATGGATATTATCTGGCGTATCCCGTCAGGAAATCTCACATGAGCGCGTCATTGCTGCCCCCTTTGAATGCCCTGCGGGCATTCGAGGCCACCGCGCGTATGGGCGGCGTCGGCCGCGCTGCACAGGCCCTGCATGTGACCCATGGCGCGGTCAGCCGCCAGCTGAAGCTGCTGGAAGACCATCTGGGCCTGGCCCTGTTCCAGCGTGCAGGTCGCGGCCTGCGCCTGACCGCGGCAGGCACACGCCTGCAGGAAGCCTGCAGCGAGGCCTTCACCGGCATCGAGGACTGCGTGCGCGCATTGCAGCGGCCTGCAACTTCACCGGCGCTGGTGCTGGGATGCAGCGGCAGCGTGCTGGCGCGCTGGATGATTCCGAGGCTGCCGGCCCTGCAGGCGGCCCTGCCCGGCGTGCACCTGCAGTGGTCCGCTCTGGATGGCAGTTTCAGCGAGACGCAGGCCACGCTGGATGCGGTGCTGCTGCTGGCGCAGGGACCATGGCCGCGCGGCTGGCAGGTACGCGAGCTGGCACCGGAACGGGTGGGCGTGGTGGTGGCGCCCTCGCACCCGGCGGCGCATCGGCTGCGCCATGTGCCGCCGTCCGCCTTGCTGCAGGAAACGCTGTTGCATACCAGTTCGCGCCCGCAGGCGTGGCCCGCGTGGGCGCAGGCACATGATCTGGATCCGGCCCAGCTGCAGCTGGGCACCGGCTTCGAACACCTCTACTACCTGCTGGAAGCGGCGGTGGCGGGGCTGGGCCCGGCGATCGCGCCCGAGCCGTTGGTGGCAGAGGATCTGGCCGCGGGGCGGCTGCTGGCACCGTGGGGGTTTGCCGCGACCGGCGGATTCTGGGTGCTGGCGCGGCCGGACGGCCCTGTCGATGCGCGCGTGGACGCGCTGGCGGACTGGGTGGTTGGGCAGTTGCGTTGAGTACGAAGGCCGAGCGCGGGCTCGGCTCTACAGAAGGACCAACCGGCAGCGATCGAGCACGCTCGATGCTGCCAAGCGCTGTCAGGGTGCCGTCGGCGCCGCCAGGCGCTGCTGCAGATCCTCGCGCAGGCGTGACAACTCGACTTCGGCCTGCTGACGCTGCTGCATGCCCTCGCGATGGATGCTGCGCACCTCTTCGACCGTGGCGATCAGCTGATCGTGCACGTGGCGCAACGTGGCCACGTCGATCACGCCGCGCTGGTTGCTGCGAGCGGTATCCACCGAAGCCTGGCGCATCAGGTCTGCATTGCGTCGCATCAGCTCGTTGGTCGCATCATCGATCGCATTGGCCAGTTCGGCCGCGTTCTTCTGCTCGCCCAGCGACAACTGGATCGCGAACTGGCGTTTCCACGACGGGATGGTGATGTCGCGGACGGTGTTGAACTTCTCGATCAGCTGCAGCGCATTGGCCTGGATCAGGCGGATCATCGGCAACGACTGATCAGCCGCATGCTGCATCAGCTGCAGATCGGAGACGCGCTTCTCGATCAGGCGGATCGCATTGTCGATCTCGCTCTGGCGGATGCGCTGCTGCGGGTCTTCGCTGCCCTGCCCCAGCAACTGCTCGGACTGCAGCTGGGCCAGGCGCTGCTTGCCGGCGGCGGCATACAGGCCCAGCGCATGACGCTCCTCGCGGACGATGTCATGCATGCGGTCGAAATCGGTCACCCGCTTGCCCATCAGCGCCTGCTGCGTGCCGACGTCGCCGAGCAGCTGTTCGATCTGCGAATTGGTATCGCTGAACTTCTGCACCAGTTCGCCCTTGGAGGAACGCAGGCGATCTATCAGGCCGCCGATCAACGGCACCTTGGAGCGCTGGGAAAAACCATCCAGCTTGAGCTCGCGCGCGATGCGCACCACTTCGCCGAGCTTCTCGCCGTTGGCGTCGAGATCACGATTGCGCACCTGGTCCAGCAACTGGCTGGAGAAGACCGTCGTCCGGGCGGCGGCTTCACGGCCGAACACCTGCAGGTTGCCTGGGCGCAGATCTTCCAGCTCGCGGCCGATTTCGGCGATGCGCGGCAGATCGTCGCGGACCAGGCCGAGGGCCTTCAACGTGCTGTCATCAAGTTCCGGGGCGGGCGTGGTGGCGGGCACGAGCGTGCCGGAGTTCTGGCTGTCCTGGGTCATCGGGCAGTGTCCTTGCGGTGGATAAGCGGCAGCGGCGGCCGGCTCAGGGCAGTCTAGCCTGAGCAGCGGCCACTTCGTCGTCGATCTGGGCCTGCAGCGTGGCTGCCTGCGCGGCCTGTGCAGCCTGGGCCTGTGCCTGGCCAGCCAGCGCGGCCTGGCGCCAGGCGGGCAGCAGGACATCATGGATGCGGACGAAGCGCTGCAGCAGGGCTTCGTCCTGCTCCTGCAGCAGCTGCCATTGCCCGCTTTCGATGCGCCGCAGCGTGGCCAGCCGTTGCAGGTGGTCCACGCGCGGGGCCAGCGCGACCTGCGCAGCGCCTTCCAGGCTCGCCAACTGCGCGGCGCCGAACGTGGCCCAGGCCTCCAACGCGGCGGCGGCCGCGTCGTTGTCGATGATGGTCTGGGCACGCTGCTGCACACGCTGCGCGAGACCCTGTGCCTGCTCGCGCGCCTGCAGCACCAGCACGCCCAGCTGCGCCTGCAGTCCCTGCGCCTGCGCTTGGCGCGCAACGTCGCGGCCGAGCAGGCGGCCCCACCAGCTCTCCTGCCGCCGCAGGCGCACAGGATCGCTGGCCTGCAGGGCCAAGGCGATCCGCGCCAGTGCAGCCACCAGTCCTTCGCCCCCCGTGCCGGCCTGCAACGGTGCCGGCTCGGCCAATACCTGCAGCAAGGGGCTGCCGTACACGGCCAGCGCGGCCACTTCGACGCGCGCAGGAAGCATGGGTTCGGGCAGGGAGCGCACGCAGGTCACGGCAGTGGCGGCGGTCGTGGGCCGTCATCAGCCATCGTTTCCGGCGGCAATGACTCACCGTAGAAGTGGCGCATCAGCGCTTCGTCCAGCGCACGTTCTTCCGGAGTCGCTGCACGACGCACGCGCGGGCGACGACGCGGGTCGGTCGTGGCCACATCGGTCGTTACCTGCTGCCGTGCCCACCCGGCGAACGCTGCCAACGTCTGCGACAGCTGCACCTGCTGTTCCTGCGAGGCGACCAGCAGCTGCAGCAGCGGTGCCAGACCGGCCTGCAGGTCTTCGGCCAATGGCGTGGCTGCGGCCTGCGGCGCGGCAGCGGCCGGCGCACTGGCCGGCCGTGCATCTGCCAGGCGCTGCAGCGCCGCCAGCAGGGCCGGCCATGGAGCCGGCTCGAGTGCGGCGGCTACCTCCACCGGCGCTGGCGGCAGCTGCAACGCACTGGCGATGTCGGCCAGCTGTGCGACCACACGCCCACCGACATCGCTGTCACCGGCGCCCATCGCCTTGTTGCGCAGGAAATCGCGCTTGATCTGCGCCCAGCGTTGCGCGCGCTCGTCATCCAGCACGCCACGCAGCTCGGCCAGCTTCAGCAGATTCTCTTCGGCACCGGTGGTCAGCAGCTGCGCTTCGCCCAGGTAGTGGTCGGAGATCAGCTGCTGCAGCTCGTCGTCATTCATCACCGGCGAAATCTTCTCCGCCAGCTTGTTCATGTTGCGGTAGCTGCCCTGCAGGCGGAACGGCGGTTCGGTGCGATAGCGGTCGTCCTGCGCGGCGCTGGCGATGTACTGCTGGTTGACCCTGTAGACCACGTCGCGCACGCGCAGCATGCGCTGCAGGGTGGCGGTGATCTCGTTGACCTCGGCGCCACTGTAGGCATGGCTCAGGCCATTGCTGGAGACATCCTTGCCCATCGCGCGATCGACCAGCAGGTACAGGTCGGCCATCTCACGCGTGGCCAGCGGCGCCAGTACCGGGTTGGAGGTCAGGCTGTTCTCGATGTAGCTGAGGGTGAAGGCTGCTTCCATGCCGCCGAGCACGTCGCCCAGGTTGTAGATGTCGGCACGGTTGGCCAGCATGTCCGGGATCTTGAACACTTCGCCGGACTCGGTATACGGGTTGCCGGCCATGACCACGCAGAACTTCTTGCCACGCATGTCGTAGGTGCGCGTACGGCCGCGCCACACGCCTTCGATGCGACGTGTGCCATCGCACAGCGAGATGAACTTCTGCAGGAACTCCGGGTGGGTGTGCTGGATATCATCGACATACAACATGGTGTTGTTGCCCATCTCCAGCGCCAGGTTGAGCTTCTCCAGCTCCTGCCGCGAGGTCGCGTCCGGCGCCTGCTGCGGGTCCAGCGAGCGTACTTCATGGCCCAGGGCCGGTCCGTTGATCTTCATGAAGACCAGGCCGAGGCGATGCGCCACGTACTCCATCAACGTGGTTTTGCCGTAGCCCGGCGGCGAGATCATCATCAGCAGGCCCATCAGGTCGCTGCGCTTGTTCTCGCCAACGGTGCCCATCTGTTTGGCCAGGTTGTCGCCGATCACGCCGAGATACACGTCGTTGATCAGCTTGTTGCGCACGAAGGACGACAACGGCCGCGCCTTGAACTCCGACAGCCGCAGGGTTTCGCGCTCGCGGCCGACGATGCCCTGGCGCACCGCCTGATAGGTGTGGAATGCCGGCACGAAGGACTGCAGGTGGTGCTGCAGGCGTGCCAGGAAATCATCCAGCGACACGGTCAGGCTGCCATTGTGGATGCGGGCATGCTCGCCCAGCAGGCCACTGACCTCCGCCTGCAGCGGTGCATCGCTGGCACGCGTGCGCAGCTGTCGCTGCACCAGCAGCAGTGCCGCCGCTTCTTCGACATAGCCGGCATGTGCAGACTGTGCCGGCAGCCCGGCGAGCGCCCGCAGCCATTGCCCGGCCAACGCCCAGCGCGTAGCCAGCGGATCCTGCGAGCGCTGCAGCGCACGTTCAAGCGCTTCACGCTGGCCCGCCTGCTCCAGTTGCTGCGACAGCGCGTCCAGCAGTGCCTGCGCGTGGCGGCTGCTGCTGAACACCGGCTCGCCGGCGACCAGTTCTTCGCCCAGATACGCCGCGGCAGCATCGGCGGCGGCGGCGTCGAACGGCAATGCATGGGTCTGTGCGTAGTCATGCAGCGCCTTCGCCATTTCCGCGCGCAGCGCCTGACGTCCCTCATCGGAACCGAACAGGCGCGCGATGGCTTCTGCACCGGCCTGCCGGCCCGGCCACTGCGCCACGGCTTCATCGCGTTGCCGCGCGGCCCAGAACAACAGCGCCAACGCACGCACGTGGGGCGAATGCCGCAGCGGACCGGCCGCCTGCTGCAACGGCAACAGCGCGCGCAGGATCAGGGCGGCGTCGTGGTCATGGATACCGCGCTCGTAACCTTCGCGGTAACGGGGCGCAGCAAAGGCGCGGACCCGCTGGTCCAGCGCTTCGGGTTCGGCCGCATCGTGCTGCAGCTGGGCAAGGTCCAGGCCATCCCGGCCCTCCTCCGCAGCCAGCAACAGGCACCCGGCCAGGTATTCGCCGCGGTAGATCGCTGCCGATTCCGAATCCAGGGTGACCTGCCAGAACGGCTTCAGCGCATCCAGCTCGGGATCGTGCAGGGTCTCCAGGAAGTCGGTGCCGGTGAGATGGATGGCAAGGGTTTCGCCACGCGGCAGCAGGGTCAGGTCCAGCGCCTGGGTGTTCACGCTGAATCGATGGCGCGGACCAAGGCGGACTACATTGCCACCCGCCTCGTACAGATCGCTGCGGTCACGCAGCTGGCGTACGGCCTGGTCGCGCACGCCCTTCAGGCGCGCCTCGACATCGTCGGCCTTGACGTTGTCGCACAGCGCACGCAGGCGCTCGGCCAGTTCACGCAGCTTGAGGATCAGCGGATCGCCGGCGAAGAACGCGTTGAGTTCGTCGGCCGTGCCGAACCGCTCGGTACGCTTGCCCAGGCCGTCGAGGATGCGGTTGGCAGCATCAAGCACCGAGCGCGCCTTGCGCTGGCGATCATCCAGCAGGGCCTGCTTGTGGGTGTCGAAGGCCTCGACCAGCTCTTCGCGTTTGCTCAGGATGTCGCCGAGGAACTGCTCATGCTCGCCGAACTGGCTCTCCAGTTCCTCCAGCTGTACCAGCAGGCGCGACAGCTGTTCGTCGGCACGCTCAGGGTCGCTGGCCATCGCCAGCGCGCTGGTGATCGATTGCGAGAACAGGGCGAACTGGGCGGCGAACTGAGCCACGGCTTCGGCCGAGCCCAGCGACCTTCGCCGCTGTTCGGCGCGTGCGCGCGCCTGGTTCAGACGCCCGTACAGCAGCGAGATGGATTCGACCACGCGGGTACGCGCGGTCGCATCGTCGACCTTCAGCCCGGCCATCAGCTCGGACAGCATGTCCAGATCACCGGCCATGCCGCGCAGGCCGTCCAGCTGCTCATCCAGCTGGCGTGCACTGGCGGCCTGCTGTGCGGCCTCGTCCAGCGCCTGCATGCGGGCGGTCAGGGGGGCCAGTGCCGCATCGCCGGCAAGGAAGGCACCGGTGGCGACGCCGACACGGTCGTGCGCCTGCACCAGCTCGGCGGCCATCGCCTCGATGCGCGCGGTATCGATGTAGCGAAGTTCGCGGATGGTCAGCAGTCGACCGCGCAGCGCGGTGATCGCATTGAGCGCTTCGACGAAGGCCTGCACCTCGTTCCAGTTTTCCGGCTGCAGCCGGCCCAGCAGCGCCTTGTGCGTGCTCTCGGCCTCGGCCATCGCCTGCGCCGACTGCTGGCGGATCGACTGCACTTTCTCGTACTCGTCCAGCACCGATTCGCCGGTGGCGCTGATCTGCCGCAGCAACGCTTCGGCACCATCACACGCCTCGTCGCCCAGCCAATGATGGGCATCGAAAAGCCGCCGGGTGTCGGCCACCAGGCGCTGGTAGCGCTGCACCGATACATCCTGGCCGTCGATTTCGCGCGCCAGGTTGAACAGGTTGGAGATGCCACGCACCAGCTCGGCGTTGCCAATGCGCCCCATGAAGGTATTGCCGGGCGGACGGCTGGCGGCGAACTCATCGCTGCTGAAAGGCGTCTGCCAGACCTGCATCGGATGGATGCGGGTCGGCTCGGTGCCTTCGGCATGGAACAGCACCATGCGCCCGTCCTGCATGAAGGCGTAGCCGTGGCCGAACACCGGGTTCTGCAGCACGCGCTGGATGGTGTTGTAGACGAACAGCGCCGAACGTCCGCCTTCGCGCTCGTAGAAGATGTACAGCACGTCCTCGCCGTTGGGCGAACGGATGCTGCGCTTGAACTGCATGCCATCCATCGAGGCGTCGAACGCCTTGTGCTCGCCACCCTGCAGGTAATAGCCACCGGGGAAGATGATGCCGTGGTCTTCGGGCAGCTGCACGCAGGCCTGGACGATGGCATCGTTGCGCACGATGTCGCCGGTAAGCGTGTTGTAGATCAGCCCACGCCATTCGGTTTCGCGGTAGGGCAGCACCTTCAGCAGCACCAGCGAGCCGACCCGGGCGAACTCGAACTGCGCGTCGTCCAGCGACTGCGTGCTGTCTTCCACCGGTTCGCTGTAGATGCCCTGCCCGGTTTCAGTGTTGTTCTCCACCTTGATGGTCAGATCGCCACCGGTGGTCTCCACGAACAGGGTGTCGAGGATGTTCAGATGCGAATGGCGGCCGTTGACGGCGAGGTCGCGGGTGGCGCGGGTCCATTCGAAATCGAAGGGCGGTGGCAGCGCTATGTCGCGCTCGCCACGGGCGTCGAGGTAGGTCAATTCACCATCGTGCGCCAGCGCCCAGCGGAACACTCGCACGTCGCTGCTGCGCTCGCCGATCTGGAACGAGGCCAGCAGCTTGTCGCCCACCACGATCAGCTGCAGCAGGCGTGCATGCTTGTAGTAGGCGTAAAGCTCGTTGAAGTCGTGCACGAAGCCGGGCTGGTCGAGGAAACTGCCCTTCAGCTCCAGCGCGGCGACGTCGTAGCCATCATTGCCCTGTACCAGCCGGTACAGGCCGAACACATCTTCGATGCGGGTCTGGGTCTTCAGCCCGATGAACACGTTGTAGCCGAACAGCAGGCGGTCCGGACCGACCTGGACGATGTCGCGGCCGACACAGTTGTTCTCGCTGCGGATACGGAAGCGGCCGACCACCTCCAGGCGGCTGTCGCCGAACTCGGCCAGGCGCTGGCGGTTCAGCTGCTCGGCAACGGCCTGCAGGCGTTGGCCCTGTTCGCCGAGACGACGCCGCAGGACTTCATAGGCGCCGCCCTGGGCAACGGCCTGGTCGACGGTATCGCCGGCAGCCTCTGGCACGACGGACTCGGTGGACGGTTTGGTTTCGGACATCAGCAGGTTTCCGGCTCACGAACGGCCGGCCGTCGATGCGGCCGGCACGGGTGGGCGATGACGGTGGCCATCGCCGGGTGGATCAGCGCGCGCTGTCGACCACAGCGGTCGACTCGACGGACACGGTGTCCACGTCCTCGGCGATCTGCCGCGGCGCGCTGTCGGCCACGTTGACGCCCAGGTAGCGCTGCATCAGGTCCTGCACGATAGGACTCTTGCCGGCGAAGCCTTCGATCGACTTGCCCAGCGAAACCGCCTTGATCAGGTTTTCGAACATGCCGCCGTCGCCACCGATCAGGTCGATGTCGGCATTGCGCAGGGCGCTGGCGATGACACCCGCGTTCTCGCGCGAGACTTCCTTGCCGGCTTCGATCGAAGCCAGGGCCTGCTTGAGGCTGTTGTCGAGCATCATGCGGAACTCTTCGTGGCCACGTGCCTGGTCGCTCAGCGAGGCGATGGCCTCGAACTTGCGAACCAGGCCTTCGGCTTCGGCCAGCAGCTTCTTCTGCACCACGCCGGCTTCGGCATTGCCCAGCGATTCGGTAGCCGTGGCGCGGGCCAGGCCCATCTTCTCTTCGCCCTGTGCCTGTGCCTGCAGCGTCTCGGCCAGCACGCGCGCCTCGTTGCTGCCCTGCTTCAGGTTCGCTTCGGCCTTGGCTTCGATCACGCGCGCCTCGGCGATGCCGACCTTCTCGATGGCCAGCGCCGACGCTTCGCGCACCTGCGCTTCGGCCAGGCCGGGTGCAGCCTGTTCGGCGCGGAACGCGTCGGCCAGCAGACGCTTGGCTTCGGCCTGCTTGCCGGCCGCTTCGTGCTCGGCCTGCGCCAGGGTGGTCAGCTCCACTGCGCGATGCTTGGAGGCGGTCTCGCGGGCCTGCGCTTCCTTCACTTCGCGCACCAGCGATTCCTGCGCCTTGGCTTCAGCTTCCAGGATCAGCACCTGCTTGTGGCGGTCAGCCTCGGAGACTTCACGCACTTCCTTGATGCGCTCTTCTTCCTGCGCCACGGTCTTGTCGATGGAGATACGTTCGCGGGTGATGTTGGCCACGTCCATCTTCCCCTGCTCGACCACCTTGTCGCGCTCCACGCCCTGCAGCTGCACTTCGCGGTCAGTGGTGACCTGCTCCAACTGGCGTGCACGTTCGACACGCTCGGCTTCGATGGCCACGGCGCGCTGGCGGTTCTGCTCGGCCACTTCGACTTCGCGCATGCGGTTCTGCTCGCGGATGTCGATCACCTGCTGCGCTTCGATGCGGGCGTTCTCGGACAGCTGGCGCTGTTCTTCCTGCACCTTGGCGGTCTCGGCTTCCTCGCGCGCACGGATGGTCTCGATCTCGCGCTTCTGCCGTGCCTCGGCCTCGGCCTGCTGGCGTTCAAGCGCCAGCAACGCTTCGCGCGCTTCGACGTTTTTCTTGGTGATGGCCAGCTTCTCGTTCTGCTCCAGCTCGTTGGTCACCACGTTCTGCGCAGCGGTCAGCTCGGTGATCTTGCGGATGCCCTGCGCGTCGAGGATGTTGAACTGGTCCAGCAGCGATTTCGGGGTCTGCTCCAGGTAGTCGATGGCCACGTCTTCCAGCACATAGCCATTGAGGTCATTGCCGATCACCGCGATGATCTCGTCGCGGAATTCCTGGCGCTTCTCGAACAGCTCGGTGAAGTCGAATTTCTTGCCGACCGTCTTCAGTGCTTCGGAGAACTTGGCGTTGAACAGCTCATCGACCGCGTGTTTATCCGAGGCGCGATCAGCGCCGATGGCCTTGGCCACGCGCAGCACGTCGGCCTGGGTCTCGTTGACGCGCAGGTAGAACGCCACCGCGATGTCGGCGCGCATGTTGTCGCGGCAGATCAGGCCTTCCTTGCCGCGGCGGTCGATCTGCAGGGTGATCAGGCTGATGCGCATCAGCTCGGCGCGGTACAGCACGGGAATGATCAGCGCGCCGGTGAAATGCACTTTCGGGGTCGCACTCATGTCGTTGACGATCAACGCCACGCCCTGGTCGACCTTGCGGTAGAACGCCTTGAACAGCCCGGCTACGCCGAGCAGGAGGGCAAGCACGCAGCCCACGATGAAGAGGAAGGGGAGCACGGAAGCCAACGTCATTGATGATTCTCCTTGTTGCCCGGAAGCAGGTTGTCCTGGAAGTCGAGGGCGACCGCGTCGGCGCGGACCACCCGGTAATGGTGTTGTGCAGCCACGTGCTCGACCAGCACGATGCGCTCGCCGCGCTGCAGTTCGATGTCGCTGCGGATCTGCAGGACCAGGCCGGCACCGCCGTCATCGACGGTGGCATGGCCACTGCGTGCGTCGACCTTCGGCGAGGCGACCACGCCGACGCGGCCCAGCAGCGAGGCCTGCGGCACCGGGCGCAGGCGCAGCAGGAAGCGGCGGATGGGACGCAGCAGCAGCGCGGTGACCGGCACGGCCGGCAGTGGTGCGAGCACCGCCACGACGGTGCCCAATGACCAGCGCAGCAGGTCGGGCAACGGCAGCAGCAGGTACAGATGGATGAAGTAGGTCAGGGTCCAGGCGAACAGGCTCAGCAGCGTCACCACCACCATGAGCGGCACGCCGCCCAGCCCCCAGCGCGCCAGCAGGGCTGACAGACCGCTGAGATGGGCGTCGCCTTCGAGGGCACCATCGGCACCGGCCTCGCCGAAACCGTCATCGACCAGGCCGAAGGCGGCAATCCCCCAATACAGGACCGCCACCGCC
>NZ_QAIJ01000247.1:16120-18465 GCF_003060985.1 Stenotrophomonas sp. HMWF023 | reverse complement strand
CCGTGCAAGCAGGCAGAAGCCGCCACCGACAAAGGTGGCGGACGATGCGTGGCTCGAAAACCGGATCACTAGACAATGCCGGCGGGTACAAGACCCCCACACACCGCCCGCCATAGCCGGCAGACGGATTGCCAGCCGGCACCACGCGTGGTGGTGCCGGCTGACAAGCGTAAACAACTTCTAGTGAATCGGGTTTTCGACGCCCGGCCACCCGTTGTCGGTGGCTCTACCAGAGTTGCCTGATGTTGTTGGAAATGCCAAGGGGTTGGGGCCAAAGCCGCCAAAGCCCGAGACGTTTTTGGCATTGTGGCACAGGGTAGGGCAGCGCGAGAGGCTTGGGAAACAAAGCTCCTGGAGCCTATGGGGCAACGGCGTCAGATTCTTCCGAAGGAGGCGTTGGCGCGTGCCATTTGCGACGCGGCTCGCCCGGCGACCTTGCGTGGTCGCCGAGGAAAGTTGTCAGGTGGTTGCAGTATGCAGCTTGAAGGCCCGATCCATTTGAAATAGTGTCGCCACCTCAGAGCATTCTGTCCGAGATTGCTACGGATGATGCGGGTTCATGACAGGGAGGATACGTGGGCAACGGCAAGATTATGTTGAACGGGACGGGGTTGCTCATTAGTGGCGCAGCCATCGATTTCCCAGACTATGAGATCAAGGAAAGGCTGGGCGGTGGAGCAAACGGAGTTGTGTTTCGCGCTTGGGATAGAAATCTTGAGAGAGATGTTGCGCTTAAGGTTTGGGGCTCAAGGGGCCTTTCACGTGCGCAAGATGAATCCAAGAAAATCGCTGCTCTGACACATGATTGTATCGTTGCCACGCACAGGTTCTCTTGGGTTGGCAATCACCCTTACTGCGTAATGGAGTATGTCCCTGGCGAGTCGCTGAAGAGCTGGCTGAAGGCCGAGCGGCCCGTTGAAGCAAAGATCGCCATCTGGAAAGGGTATGCGCGTGCTTTGCAGCATATCCATTCGCTTGGTGTAGTCCACGGTGACCCTCACACGGGAAATGTACTTGTGGGGCCGGGGGCAAATGTGAAGGTGGCCGACGCCGGGACCAGCATCTTCTGGGACGATCATTCCAAATTTGAGACCAGAGAGAAGGATCTCATCATCGAAACAGCACATCGACTCTTCGAATCTGAAAAGCTGTCAGAGCTGTGGGCCCCACCTGATGCTGTCAACCATCAAGATGCTTTGACCATGTTCGATATTCCTGTTGAGTTCCTGAGCCGAGCGTATGGGTTGCCAGATCATGACATGCGCAGTCTCGCTGCCTCGTATTTTTCAGACCAGATCCTGGCGCATCCTTTTTTCCGGTTGGATGCTGTCATCCGCCATATCGATGCTGGTGGAGTGACTGACGGGGAGCGCGTGCTTCGTCGGATCAACGCCAGTCTTGCCGGGCGGACGAGTTTCATGGACGGTGACGAGAAGCTGTCTCATCAAACGCAAGAACGCTACAGCGCCCGCATGAAAGAGGCAGCAGCGCTTGTTCGGCACATGCGCGGAGCAGTATCCGCACCAGTCGCTTGACACAGCGGGGACGGCGTCTTACCGCTTCCCCGCGCACTGTTCGGCCTTGCTCTGTTCGCGTCCTGGCAGAGCCATCGGTGTTTAGGGCTGCATCTTGTCACTCTGCGGCGGCGCGCCCTTCCAGCTCGCGCACCGCCGTTTCCAGCGCATCCAGCTTCTCGCGGGTCTTCAACAACACCGCACGCTGCACTTCAAATTCCTCGCGCGTCACCAGGTCCAGCTTGGCCAGCCCCGCCTGCAGCGCGCTCTTGAAGGTGGCCTGCAGTTCCTCGCGCGATTCGCGCAGGCCCGGCGGCACCAGGTCGCTGAGGCGACGGGCGAGGTCATCGATTTGGTTCAGGTCGATCATGGGGTGCTCCGTGGGGTGGTGGGCCTGCGCATCCGGCGCGGCCACGGCTGTTCGGCAGTAAGGATACTGCTGGCCCCGGCCCGCCGGACAGGCGCTGCGGGTTTCGCACCGGCCGCGTTCAGGCGCTATCCTCCACGCCGGAATACAGGAGATAGACGATGAAGATGGTCATGGCGGTGATCAAGCCGTTCAAGCTCGACGACGTGCGCGAAGCGCTGGCCGAGCGCGGGGTTACCGGGATCACGGTGACGGAAGTGAAGGGCTTCGGTCGCCAGAAGGGCCATACCGAGCTGTACCGCGGCGCCGAGTACGTGGTCGACTTCCTGCCGAAGGTGAAGCTGGAAGTGGCGGTGACCGACGATCAGGTGGACGTGGTGGTGGAGGCCATCGTGAAGGCGGCGGGCACCGGCAAGATCGGCGACGGCAAGGTGTTCGTGTACGACCTGGGCAGCGTGGTGCGT
>NZ_QAIJ01000247.1:1267-16110 GCF_003060985.1 Stenotrophomonas sp. HMWF023 | reverse complement strand
GTTGTAAGCCGCTTTTGTAGAGCCGAGCCCACGCTCGGCTGATGCAAAGAGCAGCCGAGCGTGGGCTCGGCTCTACAGAAAAGCGGTCGAGCAAGCTCGACCCACCACCGGTAAAGCGGGTGAAGCGGTCGAGCAAGCTCGACCCCCACCAGAGCGAAGCGCCTACCGCCGCTTGGCCCACTTATAGAACCGCTTCCAGCCCTGCCGCACGGCCGCTACCCAACCGGGGTCGGCCACCAGCGCAGCCTGTGCAGCACTCGGCGCCTGGCCGGTCACGCGCTGGCGCATCTTCAGCAGGTTCTTCATGTCGCTGCGGCTCAGCTGCCGGCTCAGCGGGTTGCGGCGCAGCCAGCGCGGTACGCGCCAGGCCGAGGTGAAATCCAGCAGCACCGGTACGCCGGCGCTGACCACCACGTTGGTGCCATGCAGGTCGTTGTGGGTGATGCCGGCGGCATGCAGGCGGGTGATCGCGTGCTGCAGCTGTTCAAACACTTCATTGCCCACGGCCTGCGCGGTGCTCAGGGTCTGGCCGGGGATGAATTCCATGCCCAGCGCCAGGCCACCGAGGGTGCCGAGCAGGGCTGGGGCGTGCTTCCAGCCGCCCAGGCGCTCCAGCATGCGCGCTTCGCGGCGCACCATCAGCCGGGCGATCGGCGACACCGGGGTACCACGGTAGCGGGAGTAGTCCTTCACCACCGCCGGACGGCCGTCCAGGCAGGTGCGGTAGACATCGGGGGCGAGGAAGCGTTCACCGCGCTTGAGCAGCAGCGGCGCCACGGCGTCATCGCCGCAGGACGGGGAGGGGGTGATGGAAGGGATCATGTGGGGTCTCGGGCGACCCGGTGGGCGGCGCTGAAGCGTCAAGCGAACCGGTACGACTAGGGGAACTGGCTAAATTTTCGTTAAGCCAATTTTAGTACCGGCGAGTTCGCTATTCCACGATTTGTCGGAGAAATGTCGGCGTCGTGGCTGGAACAGTTCGTCACATACATTCGGACAATTTTGTCTCACTTCTGCAAGGCGTTATTTAAATCAATAACTTGCAGTTGGGGCGAGGTCAGCAATGCGCGCAACGAACGGCAGCAGTGCGTCGCGCAGCTGGTCCAACCCGGGCTGCTCAATGGGGAAATGGCCACATTCGTCCAGCAGCACCCGCTGCTTCGGCGCGGCCAACCGCTGGTAGAAGCGGTCGCTGATCGCCACCGGCGTCCAGTCGTCGCGGGCGGGGTGCACCATCAGCACCGGGCAGCGGGTGAACTGTTCGGGCTCCACGGCCGGGGCGGTGTCGAACAGCGATGCCAGCAGCCCCACCGGCACCCGGTTGCCACCCCCCAGTGGGTCGGCGCAGACCAGCGCGGTCAGCGCCGGATTGCGCGACATCCGCTGCATGTGAGTGAACCAGCGCACGGGTACGCGCAGGCCGCGGGTCAGCCGACTGAGCGGGCGCAGCCCCGGTAGCAGGGCGCGCATCCACGGCTGGCGGACCAGCGTCGCCTGCACCACCGGATCGCGCGGGTCGGCCAGGGTCGTGACAGCCAAGCCACGCACCCACGGTGATTCGGCCGCCACCAGATAGGCCAGATAGCCGCCGATGCTGGCGCCGAGCAGCACGAGCGGTCGCGGCCGCCGTTGGTGTTCGGCGTGAATCAGCGCCAGCAGCGCCTGTTTCCAGATGCCGTAGTCCACCTGCTGCCAGGGCGCGGGGCTGAGCCCATAGCCGGGCAGATCCGGCGCCAGCACCTCGTGCCCGGCCGCTGCCAGCTCTGCCGCCAGCGGTGCGAACATCCGGCCGTAGCCACCGGCGCCATGCACCAGCAGCACCGTCAGGCCGGCGTCGGCGGGCCCATGCCGGTCCATTCGCAGGCCGCCGCCCCAGCCAAAGACCTCGCTGCGTGGCGCGGCGGCCTGCGCGGGCGGGGCGAAAAAGTCGCTGTAGCGTGCGCTCAGAGCGGGGTAGGGTTCGGTCTGTGGCAAGGGCATCGAGGCAGTGTAGGCCACCTGTTCAGTAACGCAGCACTGACTGTCCCGCACGCCCGGCTTGACCCCGGCGCACGGCCTGCCGACCATAAGCTGTTACACGCGACATCGACGGCCGCACCCACCCGGCACGTCCCCGTCTCCTGCCGCGTTCCCCCACTGATGCCGGCCCTGCGGCCGCATCGCCCTGTTTCCCTGTCCGGCGTGTGCTGGAGGAAAGTGTTTTGATCATCAAAATCGTGCTTGCGGCGCTGTTCGTGTCCTGCGTGCTGTACATCCACTTCCGTGGCAAGGTCCGTGCGCGCTGGTCGCGCCAGCTGCTGGACCACTCCAGCTTCATGGCCCCGATCAACGTGGTCATGTACATGTTCTCGAAGGTGCCGACCACGCCGTTCCTGGACCCGGGCAAGGAATTCCCGCAGCTGGAGCCGCTGCGGCAGAACTGGCAGATGATCCGCGACGAGGCGCTGGCGCTGCGCGATGCGCAGGCGATCGCTGCCTCCAGCACGTTCAACGATGCCGGCTTCAACTCGTTCTTCCGCCGCGGCTGGAAGCGCTTCTACCTGAAGTGGTACGGCCCCTCGCACCCGTCGGCCAAGGCGATGTGCCCGAAGACCACCGTGCTGCTGGAATCGCTGCCGGACGTGCGCGCGGCGATGTTCGCGCAGCTGCCGTCGGGCAGCGAGCTGCGCCCGCACCGCGACCCGTTTGCCGGTTCGCTGCGCCTGCACCTGGGCTTGGCCACGCCCAACAACGATGCCTGCTACATCGAAGTGGACGGCATCAAGAAGAGCTGGCGCGACGGCGAGTGGATGATGTTCGACGAGACCTACATCCACCATGCGCACAACGAGACGCCCGATGACCGGGTGATCCTGTTCTGCGATATCGCCCGTCCGCTGCGCTTCGGCCTGCCGGGCCTGTTCAACCGCTTGGTGGCGTCCACGCTGCTGGCCGGTGGGGCATCGCCGAACCTGCCGGGTGACCCGACCGGTGGCGTCAACAAGGCCTTCGGCAGCGTCTACAAGGTGCGGCTGAAGGCCAAGGCCCTGCGCGAGCGCAGCGTGGTGGCCTACCAGGTGATCAAGTGGGGCCTTGTGGTGGCGGTGATCGCTGGTATCTGGGCGCTTTGAGCGAACCGCCGCCGGGCATGGCCCGGCGCTACCGGAAAAACGAAAAACCCGCGCTGCTGCCAGCGCGGGTTTTTGCTTTGGTAGGTGCCAACCTTGGTTGGCACGCTTTCCGATCAACCCTTCAGCGCCGCCTTCACGAACGGCGGGGTCACCAGCACGCCGGTGTGCAGCGCGGCGGTGTAGTACAGGGTGTCGAAGGTCTTGGCGGCCGAATCAGCCTGGCGGAAGTCGAAGCTGCTGTCGCCCTTGCGCGCCAGGGTCACGCTCCACCAGCCGGTGGGGTAGCACGGCTGCGGGAACGGCAGGGTCTTGAACGAGCCGAAGCCCGCCTTGCCCATCTCGGTACGCATTTCGTTGATCAGGTCCAGCTGCATCAGCGGCGACTCGGACTGCTGCACCAGGATGCCGTCGTCCTTCAGGGCCTTGAAGCAGCTCTCGTAGAACGCCTTGTTGAACAGGCCTTCGCCCGGGCCGACCGGGTCGGTCGAATCGACGATCACCACGTCCACGCTGCCGGCCGGGCAGTTGGCCATGTAGGCCACGCCGTCATCGAACATCAGCTCGGCGCGCGGGTCGTTGTTGGAATCGCACAGTTCCGGGAAGTGCTTGCGCGCCATCACCGTTACCTGCTCGTCGATGTCGCACTGGGTCACGCTCTCCACGCCCTTGTGCTTGAGCACTTCGCGCAGGGTGCCGCAGTCGCCGCCGCCGATGATCACCACGCGCTTGGGCGCGGCGTGAGTGAACAGCACCGGGTGGCTGATCATCTCGTGGTAGAAGAAGTTGTCCTTGCTGGTCAGCATGATGGCCCCATCGATGGTCATCAGGTTGCCCCAGTCGGTGGTCTGGAAGATCTCGATCTTCTGGAACGGCGACTGTACTTCGTCCAGCTTGCCGGTGATGCGGTAGCCGATGGCCGAGCCGGTGCGCTCGAAGTGTTCGATGTACCAGTTGCTGTTGTCAGTCATGGGAAAGCATTCCTGTTCGGAGGGGATGGAGCCGGGCTGAAGGCGGGGTGCCACGCATCCGGACGGATCGGCCCGTTCAGGTTCAGACCTGCCACGGGCGCGGGCGCGCATGATAACGAACCTGTGGGCATATAGGCGTTATCATGCCCCCCCTTTTATTTGCCACAAGGCCGACTGCAATGACCGATTGGTCCCTCGACCAAGCCCGCAAGACCTACTCGATCCCGCACTGGGCGGATGGCTATTTCGACGTGGATCAGGCCGGGCACATGGTGGTGAGACCGACCGGGGCGGATGGCCCGGTGGTGTCGCTGCCCAAGGTGGTCGATGCTGCGCGCGCGGCCGGTGCCAAGCTGCCGCTGCTGGTGCGCTTCCCGGACATCCTCGGCCAGCGCCTGGGCAAGCTGCAGGCGGCGTTCGCCCAGGCCCAGCAGGATTGGGACTACCCGGGCGGCTACACCGCCGTGTACCCGATCAAGGTGAACCAGCACCGCGGCGTGGCCGGCACTCTGGCCAGCCACCACGGTGAAGGCTTCGGCCTGGAAGCGGGCAGCAAGCCGGAACTGATGGCCGTGCTGGCGCTGTCGCGCCCGGGTGGCCTGATCGTCTGCAACGGCTACAAGGACCGCGAGTACATCCGCCTGGCGCTGATCGGCCGCAAGCTGGGCCTGCAGACCTTCATCGTCATCGAGAAGCCGTCCGAGCTGAAGCTGGTGCTGGAAGAATCCAAGGCGCTGGACGTGAAGCCGGGCCTGGGCGTGCGCATGCGCCTGGCCTCGCTGGGCGCCGGCAAGTGGCAGAACAGCGGTGGCGACAAGGCCAAGTTCGGGCTGTCGCCGCGCCAGCTGCTGGACCTGTGGAAGTCGCTGCGCGATACCGAATACGCCGACTGCCTGAGCCTGCTGCACTTCCACATGGGCTCGCAGATCTCCAACGTGCGCGACATCGCCAACGGCATGCGCGAAGCCACCCGTTACTTCGTCGAGCTGTCACAGCTGGGTGCGAAGATCACCCACGTCGACGTGGGCGGTGGCCTGGGCGTGGACTACGAAGGCACCCGTTCGCGCAGCTTCTGCTCGATCAACTACGGCCTCAATTCGTACGCCAGCAACATCGTGCAGCCGCTGGCCAATGCCTGCGAAGAGCACGGCCTGACCCCGCCGCGCATCGTCACCGAGTGTGGGCGTGCGATGACCGCGCACCACGCGGTGCTGATCGCCAACGTGTCTGAAGTGGAACAGGCGCAGGAAGGCCGCGTGCCGGACCAGCACGACGACGAGCCGGCCTCGATCCGCCACCTGCGCGAGATCCACGAAGAACTGGACGTGCGTCCGGCGGTGGAACTGTTCCAGGAAGCACAGCACTTCCACGCCGAAGGCCTGTCCAGCTATGCGCTGGGCCAGATCGACCTGCCGCAGCGTGCGCGCATCGACGATCTTTTCTATGCCATCGCCCACGGCGTGCGTGCGCGCCTGAGCTATGACGAGAAGAGCCATCGCCCGGCGCTGGATGAACTGAACGAACGCCTGGTCGACAAGTACTTCGTCAACTTCAGCGTGTTCGAGTCGATTCCTGATGCGTGGGCGATCGACCAGGTGTTCCCGATCGTGCCGATCGAACGCCTGAACGAGACGCCGGATCGCCGCGGCATCATCGCCGACATGACCTGCGATTCCGATGGCATGGTCAAGACCTATGTCGAGAACGAAAGCCTGGACAGCTCGCTGCCGCTGCACGCGATCAAGCACGGCGAGAGCTACCGCATCGGTTTCTTCATGGTCGGTGCCTACCAGGAAATCCTCGGCGACATCCACAACCTGTTCGGTGATACCGATGCGGTGGAAGTGCTGGCCGATGCCGATGGCTACGCCATCACCCAGCAGCGTCGCGGCGACACCACCGACGTGATGCTGGATTACGTGGGCTACAAGCTGGATGACCTGCGTGCGTCCTACGCCGAGCGTGTGGCATCGGCAGACCTGTCGCCGGAGCGCGCGCAGGAGCTGTCTGAAGCGCTGGAAGCGGGTCTGACCGGTTACACCTACCTGTCCGACGAACCGCTGGTCTGAGGGTGACGGGAACGCCGGGCATGGCCCGGCGCTACCGGCGGTGATGAGCCCCGTCTGATGAGCGCGCGCGCGATCTTCCACCTGTTCCTGCATGCCGCCGTGCCAGCCCTGCTGGCATGGCTGTTCTGGCGCAAGCGTTTCGCCTCGGCGTGGCTGTTGCTGCTGCTGGGCTGGATCATCGACCTGGACCATCTGCTGGCCGACCCGATCTACGCCCCGAACCGCTGCAGCATCGGCTTCCACCCGTTGCATACCGCGCCGGCGATTGCCGTGTATGCGGGCCTGTGCGTGCCGAAGAAGACGCGGCTGGTGGGGATTGGTTTGATGATCCACATCGTGCTGGATGCCATCGACTGCTGGTGGATGCACCACCGGTAGTTGCCGACCTTGGTCGGCGCTCTTGATGCGTGTCGACCAAGGTCGACACCTACCGGTGGGCGCGTGATCCGGTAGCGCCGGGCCATGCCCGGCGAGCGCAGCGGCGCGTCACCCCACCGGCAACCACAGCGTCGCGCGCAACCCCGGCTGCGCATTCTCCAACGCCAACCGCCCGCCATAACTGGCGGCGATATCACCGACGATCGCCAGCCCCAGGCCGCTGCTGCTTTCGCGCTCATCCAGCCGCACGCCGCGCTGGATGACCTGCGCCAGCGCCTCGGCTGCCAGACCGGGGCCGTCATCGCGCACGTCGATGCGCAACTGCCCTTCGTCCGCACGCGCTGTCACTATTACGTCCTGCTGTGCCCACTTGCCGGCGTTGTCGAGCAGGTTGCCAAGCATCTCTTCCAGGTCGGCGCTGGCGCCGGCGAACTGCAGGTCGCTGGCAATGCCCTCGGCCTGGAACTGCAGCGCACGCTCGCCATGCACCCGTGCCATCAACCTGCACATCGCCTGCGCCACCGCTGCCACCGGCGTGCGCTCGCGATGATCGGCGGTCAATCCGGCGGCAAGATAGCGATCGACGCTGGCCTGCATGCGCGCGCCCTGCTCACGCAGCGTGGTACGCCATTCGCGGCCTTCGCCATCAGCTTCGGCGGCGAGCACGCTCAGCGGTGTTTTCAGCGCATGCGCCAAGTCCTGTGCACTGGTACGCGCGCGCGCCACCATCCGTTGCTGGTGGTCCAGCAGCGCATTGAGTTCCTCACCCAGCGGCGCGATTTCAGCGCCCAGTCCCGCCGTATCGATGCGCTGTGCATCGCCGCGGCGCACACGTTCCAGCTGCGTACCGAGACGTTGCAGCGGGCGCAGGCCGAAATGCACCTGGCTGGCCAGTACCGCCAGCCAAGCAGCGACCAGTAACGCCAGCGCCACCGCGCTGCGTTGGCGGAACGCGGCGACGTCCGCGTCCAATGCACTGCGGTCGGTGGCGACCACGGCAACATAGGGTTCGTTCGCGCGGGGCAGGCGCACCTGCTGCGCGCGCGCGCGCAGCGACTGCTGCAGCGGGCCGGGAAGATTGCGTGCGGTCGGGCCCGCAGCCGACGCGGCCAGTGTTTCATCCCACAGCGAACGCGACTGCAGCAACACCTTGCCGCTGCCATCGGCGATCTGCCAGTAGGCGCCGGAGAACACACGCTGGAAGCGCGCGTCGTTGGGTTCCTGGCGCAGCTGCAGCTGGCCGTCGGCATCGATCTCGGCCTGCGCCAGCAGGGTCAGCATGTCCTGCTGCAGTTCGTTGTCCAGGCGGTCGCGCGCGCTGCGCTTGAACAGTTCGCCCAGCAGCGCACTGGCCAGTGCCGAGACCAGCAGCAGGCCGATGCCACCGGCCAGCAGCAGCCGGCGTCGCAGTGACGGTTGCCGGCTCACGGCGCGGCCAACCGCCAGCCCTGGCCGCGTACGGTCTGGATCAGGTCGGTGCCGAGCTTGCGACGCACGCGCCCCAGCAGCACGTCCAGCGCATTCGAATCGGGATCGTGGCCGCCATCGAACACATGTTCGCCCAGACGGTCGCGGCCGATCACCTGGCCGCTGTGGTGGATGAAGTAGCTGAGCAGGCGGAATTCCTGTGGGCTCAGTGCCAGTGCCTGGCCATCTAGGTCGAAGCGCCCGGCATTGACGTCCAGCTGCAGCGGGCCGCACTGCAGGCGCGGGCTGGCGTGGCCATGGCTGCGGCGGATCAGTGCGCGCAGGCGCAGCACCAGTTCGTCAGCCTGGAAGGGTTTGGTCAGGTAGTCGTCGGCGCCGGCATCGAAGCCGGCCAGCTTGTCGTGCCAGCGTCCGCGCGCGGTCAGCACCAGCACCGGAAAGTCGCGGCCATTGCCGCGCCAACGCTCGATCACGCTCAGCCCATCCAGCCCGGGCAGGCCCAGATCGACGATCGCGGCCTGCAGGTCTTCCACCTGGCCGATCTCCTCGGCCTGGCGACCATCGGCCACCACGTCGACCACGTAACCGGCTTGTTCCAGCAGCGGCTGCAGGCGCTCGGCCAATGCGGCATCGTCTTCGGCCAACAGGATGCGCATCAGTCGTCCAGCTCCGTCTTCAGCAGCCTGCCGTTGCGCGCATCATAGTCCAGCTCCACCACCACGCCGTCGGCGCGCAGGATCTCCACTTCGTACACGCCATCGTCCAGCTCCACCTCCAGCAGCTGGCCGGGGTGGCGCTTGAGTGCATCGCGCACCACGCCTTCCAGCGGCAGGTAGCGGCCCTGTTGCACGGCCCGGCGCGCGACCTGCTGCGCCGGGTCCTGGGCAGGGCCGGTGGCGGTCGGGGCGCTGGCCAGCGCCAGCAGCAGGGACAGGGAAGACAGGATCGGCACGTGGATGATGGGGAATGGGGAACAGACGCGAGTGTGCCGCTGCCGACTAACCGTTGGCTAACAGCGCCGGCTAAGTGGCTGTTAACCACGCGGCGCATCGTGGCGTTGCCGGGATGGTCCGGCACCGAACAGGAGAACCTCCATGTTGAAGTCGCTCACCCTCGCCACTGTCGTCGCGCTTGCCATCGCTCCCGCTGCCCAGGCCGCACCGCTGGGCATGGCCCAGGTCGAACAGACCCTGCGCAAGGCCGGCTACACCCAGATTCATGAGATCGAGCGCGATGACGGCATGTGGGAAGCCGATGTCAGCCGTGCCGACGGTCGCTTCAGCGAGGTGTATGTGGACCCGAAGACCGGCGAGATCTTCGACGAGCACGACAGCCGCGCACAGCTGAGTACCGAGCAGGTGCTGGCCAAGGCGCAGTCGCAGGGGCTGCGTGAGATCCATTCGCTGGAACGCGACGGTGCAACGTGGTCGCTGGAAGCCCGCAATGCCCGTAACCAGCGCGTGGAAGTGCGCTTGAGTGGTTACGACGGCCGCATCCTGCACAGCGAGCGTGATGGCTGGCTGGATTGATGCCTGCTGGGGTGGGTGTGTCGACCAAGGTCGACACCTGCCTGATAGAGCCGGCCGCTGGCCGGGTTGAGCTGCGCTTCGGTAGATGCCGACCTTGGTCGGCACAGGGCCGGAAGAGCGTGTCGACCAAGGTCGACACCTACCAAGCGTGGGGTGTCCCGAACGATGGAGCGGGCCCTTACCAGCCGTAAGGCGGCGGGTAGTCCCAATAGCCCGGGCCACCACCGTAGTAGCCGCCACCACCATACGGCCCGAAGAAGCCCGGGCCCTTGCCTTCGCTCACGTGGATGTTGACGTTGACCCCGCGGGTCTTGCCTTCATCGTTGGTGTAGTTCTTGCTGAGGTTGAGCGTGGCGGCGTTGTAATGCGTGTTGCCGTAATTCTTGGCGTATCCGATGCCGGTGGTGAAACTGCCGGACACCTTGACCTTGTCATCCGTGACGTCGGCGATCCTGCCGTCGCCATTCACGCGCGGGCCGGTCTTGTCGCCGTAGAACGTGCCCGGCGGATCCTGCTGCAGGGCCGGATCGTTGAGATAGCGGATCGGCGTCTGCGGCACGGACAGGTCCAGGCCGGAGGCCTGCGGCGCGGTGGCGCCGGCGGCGGACTGCGCCAACGCGGTCCCGGGCAGGGCGGCCAGGCACAGCAGCAGGGTCAGGGGGCGGATCATGACAGCGCTCCAACGGAGAGGGGCCGCGCAGCACGCGGCGGTACAGGCCGACGCTAGCAGGCGCTGCTTGAATGATGCCTGTCGGCGCCCGGTTGCGGTAGAGCCAGGCCATGCCTGGCTGCACGCTACAACCGCCCGAACCCGAACAGCGCCGCCAGCGGATGCTTGCGCCGCTCGATCCCTACCCGCAGCAGCCCGGCACCGATCATTGAATAGGTAATGCCGTTGCCGCCGTAGGCCATGGCGAACTGCACCCTAGGGCCCCACTGCGCATGCGGCCCGAAGAACGGCAGACCGTCGGCGGTCTCGGCAAAGGTGCCTGCCCATGAAAACGCCGGCGTCGGCTGCAGGTGCGGGAACCACTGCAGCAGCTGCTTCATCAGTTTGCGGGCCTTGCTTTCCACCCGGCCATCGCGGCGGGCGGGAATATCGATGGCGTCGTCCAGCCCGCCCACCAGCAGCCGGCGGTCGCCGGTGGCGCGCAAGTACAGGTAGGGGCGCGCGCTCTCCCAGACCATCGTGCGCTGCAGCCAGCCCAGCTCGTCGGCGTTGATCGGGTCGGTGATGAAGGCATAGCTGCTGCGGTTTCGGGCCACGCGTGGGTCCAGCCATTGCTGGTTGGCATAGCCCATCGCCAGCACCACGTGGCGGGCACGGATCTGCATGCCGGATTCGGTGCGCGCAGTCACGCCGCGTGCGCTGGGGGTGAGGGCGTGCAGCACGGTGCGGTCGTGGACCACGCCGCCGCGCCTGCGCACACGGTCGAGCAGGCCATAGGCCAGACGGTACGGATCCACGCGCGCGGCCTGGCGGGTCAGCAACGCGCCGCCGGCATCAACGCTGAAACGTTCCTGCAGCGCATCGCGGTCCAGCCAGCGCGCATCCAGGCCGATGCCACGGCGCGCCTCACCTTCGGCCATCAGCCGCGGTACGTCACGGCGGCGACTGGCCAGGTACAGGCTGTCCATCTGCTTGAAATCCACGTCCTTCAGGCCGCGTGCCACTTGGCGCAGGGCCGGGATCGCATCCGCGCATGCCTGGTACGCCAGCGCCGCAGCGTCCTCGCCATATTGCGAGGCCAGCTCCAGCAGATGGGTGTCGATCTCGTACTGCAGCAACGCGGTACTGGCTGCGGTGCTGCCCCAGCCGATGTCGCGCTGCTCGATCACTGCAACGTCGTGCCCATGGGCCGACAGCTCATCGGCGATCAGCGCGCCGGTGATGCCGCCACCGACCACCAGCACATCGCAGTGCAGATCCTGTTCCAGCGGCGGGAAGGCCTGGATCAGGCCGTTGCGCACCGCCCACCACGGGTAGCCACTCTTCAGGTCCATGCGGGTTCGTGCTCAGGCGGTGGGGTGGCCGGTATGCGGGGTCTGGATCAGTTCGGACAGATCGAAGCCCTGCAGGCGTGCGGCTGCCAGATAATGGTCCTGCACGGTGGCATCCAGCCGGGGCTCACGCGCCAGCAGCCACAGGTACTTGCGATCCGGGCTGCCGACCAGGGCCACGCTGTAGTCCGGCGCCACCTGCATCACCCAGTAGTCACCCTTGGCGAAGGGCAGCCAGCGCAGGCCCTTGGGCAGGAAGCTGACTTCCAGCCGCGCGCTGTCGTTGTCGATCGCGCAGGCCTCACCGGTGGCTTCCTCGACCTCGCCGTCCATGCGGCAGCGGTTGGTGACACCCACGTTGCCGTTGTCGAGCAGGGTGTAATGCGCCGATACGTCGGTGCAGCCCTCCGGCTCATGGCGCATCGGCAGGCGGGCGATCTCGTACCAGGTGCCCAGGTAGCGGGGCAGCTTGAGGTCGGCGACGGTCTTCAGGGGCGGCAGGTCGGTCATTGTCAGGTGTGGCAGGAGAGGACCTCCACGATGCCGAGGACACTGCCACGGGCGGGTGAAGCCGGGGCGAGGGCCATGTCCAGAACGTTCCGTCGCCTCGGCGGAGCGCGTGCCGTCATCGGCGCAGCGGTATGCTTCCGCCAGCGCCGCGTTTTTCCGATCCAACCGCAGTGGAGGTGCCGATGTACCAGGTGATCCTGTTGAAGAGTGAAACCCAGTTCGCCCGCGAGCAGTGGCCGCAGGTCGACGATCTGGTGGACTACGAAGGCGTGGCCTACAGCCTGCGCGCCGGGCCGCGCCAGCCGTTGCCGACCGACCATGCCTGGCACCCGATCGCGGTGTACGCGCCGGATGAGATCACCGAGGAAGAATTCCAGGAGTGGTACGCGCTGCAGCAGCCACAGGTGGAAGAGCTGCGGCTGAAGTACTGAGCCGCCGCCACCCGCCAGCGCCTGCGCATCCGCCGTTTACAGCACCTGCCGTATAGTCGCGCGCAGGCGCGGTGGTCCGCGTGAACCGGTGTGGCTGGCTTGTCTTCCTTCTTCCGAACGATCCTGGTGCGTGGCCCCTGGTTGGGCCTGCTGTTGTGCTGCACGTTGCTGCTGGCTGTGCCGGCACTGGCCCAGGATGACGACCCCACACCGAAGCAGCAGCTGGCGCAGATCGACAGCACGCTGAAGGATGTTGAGCGCAAGCGCGTTGACGCCGAGGCCACCGAAACGCTGGGCACGCTTTCGGAAACTGCATCACAGGCCAAGCGCGATGCCGAGGCGCTGGAAAAGACCCTGCAGCCGCAGTTGGACCAGCTCAACGAGCAGCTGACGCAGCTGGGCGATGCCCCCAAGGACACCACTGAACCGCCGGAGCTGGCCGCGCAGCGGCGCACGCTGACCCGCCAGCGCGATGCCCTGGTGGCATCGATTGCCCAAGCCAAATCCAGCGCCGTGCGCGCGCAACAGCTGAGCGCTGACATCGACAAGCAGCGCAACGCGCAGCGCACCGAGGAACTGGGGCGCAAGGTCGCCTCGCCGCTGTCGCCGACGCTGTGGCGACAGGTGGCCGACCAGTTGCCAAACGACATCGCCCGCGTCACGCCCTTGGCCCAGCAGGGCCGTGCTGCGCTGACCACGGCCATTGCCACCCACGGCTGGGGCACGTTGCTGCTGGGGCTGACTGCAGCACTGGTGATGATGTTCCCGTTGCGCCTGTGGCTGCGCGCGCTGGGGCGCCGTTTCGCCGCGTCCGAGCGCGCCCCCGACGGCCGCTTGCGCCGCTCCGGCCTGGCCATGTGGCTGCTGCTGGTAGGCACCCTGCTGCCCGGTTACGCCGTGGTGGTGCTGGTGGCCGCGCTGGATGCCATTGGCGCGATTCCGCCGCGACTGCAGAGCGTGGCTGAAGGTGTGCAGGCGGCGACGTTCGCGGCGGCCTTCATTTCCGCGCTCAGCGCCTGCCTGCTGGTGCCCAAGCGGCCCTCGTGGCGGCTGCTGAATCTGGATGACACCGCCGCGCTGAAACTGCGCAAGTACGCCTGGGGTGCTGCGGCACTGGCCTGGCTGAGCACGGTGCTGGTGGCCCTTGATCGCGCCACGCGCACCAGCGATGTCACCACGGTGGCGCTGGATGGTGTGATCGCGCTGACTTATCTGGGCCTGATCATGGCCATGCTGGTGACCCTGGCGCGCCTGCATCGGCGGCAGACCGCCGAGGCCGAGGCGAAGCTGGAAGCGCAGGCCGACGGTCTTGGCGCACAGCTGCCGGTACGACGCAGCAGCTGGCTGGTGCTGGCCCGCGTGGCCGGCAACATCGCCGTGGTCGCCGCGATCATCGCCACCCTGCTGGGCTATGTGAACTTCGCCAAGTTCGTGAACCAGCAGCTGATCGGCGGCAGCATCGTGGTGCTGGCGGCAACGCTGCTGTTCAAGTTCGTCGACGATTTCTCCACCTGGCTGCTCAACGCCGACAGCAAGGTTGGCCAGACCATCCTGCTCAGCACCGGACTGAGCGTGTCGAAGCTGGAACAGGCGGGCGTGCTGCTGTCGGCGATGCTGCGCACCCTGGTAGTGTTGATCGCCCTGCTGGCGCTGGCCGCGCCGTTCGGCAACATCGGCACGATCGTTGAACGCATTGCCTCGCTGGCCAATGGCATCGAGATCAACAAGGACCTGACGCTGCAGCCGGGCCGCATCGTCACCGGCGTGCTGGTGCTGCTGGTGGGCATGGGCCTGACCCAGTTGCTGCAGCGCTGGTTGACCGATACCTACCTGCCCAAGACCGAACTCGACCTGGGTGCACGAAATTCGATCAGCACCATCGCCGGCTACGTCGGCATCATCCTGGTGGGCCTGTGGGCGCTGACGGCGATGGGCCTGAACCTGAAGAACCTGGCGCTGCTGGTCAGTGCGCTCTCGGTGGGTATCGGCTTCGGCCTGCAGGCGATCATCCAGAACTTCGTCTCCGGCCTGATCCTGCTGACCGAGCGGCCGGTGAAGATCGGTGACTGGGTGAAGCTGGGTGACCAGGAAGGTGATATCAAGCGCATCAACGTGCGTTCGACCGAGATCCAGGTGAGCGACAAATCCACCTTGATCGTGCCCAATTCCGAACTGATCACCAAGACCATCCGCAACATGACGATGGGCAACAACCAGGGCCGCATCCAGATCCAGTTCGCGGTGCCGGCCAGCACCGACGTTGCGAGCCTGCGACAGGCGCTGCTGGATGCCTACGGCGCCCACAACACGGTACTGCAGCAGCCGGCGCCGTCGGTGTACATCGACAGCATCGCCGGCGGCCAGATCACCATCAACAGCTTCGCCTACGTGGCCAGCCCGCGACAGGTGTATGGCACGC
>NZ_QAIJ01000247.1:255-1251 GCF_003060985.1 Stenotrophomonas sp. HMWF023 | reverse complement strand
GTAAACCCGTCCATGGGGGCTTGGCCGCGGCATCCATGCCGCGGACACCCCCGCAACCGGACCCACCCCGCCTTCGACAGTTTCCCGCGATCTGTCGGAATGGCATGGCGTGCTCTTGGTGGGTGTCGACCGCGCTGCTGTTGGTAGGTGTCGACCTTGGTCGACACGTAGATCCACGCCATGCGTGGATGTTTTTCGATCAATTGTCTAAATATTCGATTTCGATGGAGATTCATCCACGCATGGCGTGGATCTACCAGATCGCGGAGATCTGTCAGAGGTGGGGCGGTGTCGGATTGCGGGGTGTCAGCCGCATGGATGCGGCTGCCAAGCCTACAAGGACGTACTTGCGGCGTCCCCGCACTCCGACACCGCCCCGCCATCCCACGGAATGCCGCTCTTGCTGTTGACGTTGACGTTGATTCGGCAGGTGCAGGGCGCAGCCCTGCCGAACCCCCTTTACCCCCGCGGTCGCCCGCGCGAGGGCACCAGTGCGAACGTATCCACTGCCAGCTTCTCGGCGTGGTTCAACCACGCGCGGATTTCCAGATCGTCCACTTCGTGGTCAAGGCCGAACGACACGTTGATCTTGCCGTCGGCATCGGGCTGCACCCATTGCTGGGCCAGTACCACCTTGCGCTGCGAAGAAACCGCTTCGATCCAGAAGCCGCGATCCGGGCGCGTGCTCGCCACCAGCTGCAGCATGTACTGGCCGGCGCGGGTACGGCGGCCCTTCTGGGTGATCATGTGTGCCTGGCGCACGCTGGGGCGGGGGCCCTGGAACGCATCCAGCGGTGCATCCACGTCGATGCCGTTGCGCAGCTGACCATCGCGGTACAGCTTGATGCCGTTGTCGCGGTTCACCAGCAGCGCGCACCAGTCGCCGTCGGCCGAGCCATCCTCGAATGCGGTGCAGCGATCGACGTAGGCCAGGGTGTTGTCCGGGTCGGCGTCGTCGAACTGGCGTGAGGTGTTTTCCAGGTACACCGATTTCAG
>NZ_QAIJ01000247.1:0-245 GCF_003060985.1 Stenotrophomonas sp. HMWF023 | reverse complement strand
GGGCGGTGTCGGATTGCGGGGTGTCAGCCGCATGGATGCGGCTGCCAAGCCTACAAGGACGTACTTGCGGCGTCCCCGCAATCCGACACCGCCCCGCCATCCCACGGAACCCAGCTTTTGCCGTTGCTTCGGCCGTTGCCGTTGCCTCTGCGGGTGCCGGGCGCAGCCCGGCCGGCCCCCCCTTACTGCAACAGCTGCTCAGTCATGCCCAGCGGCCGCGCATGCTCATCCATGTGCAGGGTGAT
>NZ_QAIJ01000246.1:0-1234 GCF_003060985.1 Stenotrophomonas sp. HMWF023 | reverse complement strand
CGAAGGCGGTGCTCATCAGCTGCACGCCGTCCAGGTCTGCGGCGAAATCCTCATCGTCCAGGTCGCCACCCCAGTCCAGCTGCAGGTTGAAGCGCGCCGACAGCTCGTTCACCGCCGACTGCAGCGAATCGAAGTCATCACGCTCGACCTCGAAGCCGGACTGCCAGGCGATGGCAGTGAACAGCGCCGGCAGCCAATCGCTGTCGGCTTCCAGCGGCTGGCCGTCCTCGGACAGATGCTCGCGCCAGCGGTTGAACTGCTGCAGGGCCAGCTCTTCGTCGCCCGGATTGATCAGCACAAGCAGGTTCCAGACCCGCGCCTCGAAGTCGTCCTCGTCGAAATCGTGGGCGTCTTCCTCGAAGTCGAAATAGTCGCTGTTGTCAGGCATGGCGGAACATCCTCGGGAGCAGGTGGGCATTCTACGGTTTATCCTGTACCGCTGAAGCCGGCCGTGGTGGCCGTCACTGTGAATGAAGCGATGAGCGATACCCCTCCCGACCACCTGGCGATCAACCCGGCCAGCCCCTTCCACGATGCGCAGGCCCTGGAGCGCGGCGTCGGCGTGCGCTTCAACGATGTCGAGCGCGACAACGTCGAGGAATATTCGGTCAGCGAAGGCTGGATCCGCGTGCAGGCCGGCAAGGCCCGCGACCGTCGCGGCAACCCGATGACCATCAAGGTCAAGGGCAAGGTCGAGGCGTATTTCCTGGAACAGAAGCCAGAAGCCTGACGGCTGCCTTGTAGAGCCGAGCCCACGCTCGGCTGCTTTCTGCTCAGGTGTCATGAAACCTGGACGGAAAGCTCAGCCGAGCGTGGGCTCGGCTCTACATAACAGACCGGTCATTCGCGCTTGCGCGATTCCAGCAGGTCGAGGTTGCGGATCAGCCGCCGTGCGATCTCGTCCGACACCACGCCGCGGCGGGTCAGCCTGAACAGTTCCTCGCGCTCGGCGTTGAGGCCGGCGCTGCGCAGCTGGCGGTAGCCGACCTCCATCCGGTTCACCTTTTCCGGGTCCACGTCGGGGTTGTCGCGGTCCAGATGCCGCTGATACAGCATGCTCACCCGCGATGCGGCGTCGTTGTACAGCTGCACGTTCTCGGTGTTCTGGTTCAGCACCAGCTGCTGGCGCATGCGCTCCACGCCCGCCAACGCGGCCTTCGAGGACAGCTTGCGGGCCAGATCCTCTTCCTTGCGCTCACCCGAATCGGCCGGCAGCTGCAGGCCTTTCAACAGC
>NZ_QAIJ01000245.1:0-19634 GCF_003060985.1 Stenotrophomonas sp. HMWF023 | reverse complement strand
CATGGATGGCGCCATCGAGCCCCCATGGACGGGTTTACGGCGTGTCCTGCACACCCACCCCATCCCGCCGCCCTCCAGAGACCGAGCCTTTGCCGTTGCTCTGGCCTCTGCGGGTGCCGGGCTGCAGGCCCGGCCGACAACCCCTCAATTACGCTGGAACAACGCCTGCACATCCCTGCGGAACGCCGCCTGGCTGTCAGCCCTGCTGTAGAACATGTGCCCGCCCGGATAGCTGCGCACCTGCACGCGGTCAGGATTGCTGCCCATCGTCGGCATCTGGTCCACGGTCAGGATCGAGCCCATGAACGGGCACGACAGGTCATTCCAGCCGTGCACGATCAGCACCTGCAGATGCGGGTCGATTGCTACGGCCTGGCGCAGCTGGGTCACCGCGCCCTCCCGCAGGTCGCCATTGCGATCCCACAGGCGGTTCACGTCGTAGTTCAGCGCCTGGTAGCGCGCATCCACCTTCCAGCCGACCTCGCGGGTGACGAAGTCGACCATCGCCGTGGTGGTCGGCGCGATGATGCTGTCCAGCAGCGGATCGTTGGCGCGCTGCTCCGGATCGTTCGGGAACGGATCGAATGCCGTGACGTTGGAGTCGTAGCGGCTGCCCAGCGTGCCCTTGTCGCGGAACACCTCACGCAGGTACGCCTGGGTTTCCAGGCGGCCACCGGCGCGGCGCACGAACTGCGGGTCCAGGCCGGTCAACTCGGCCACCCGGCGCAGCATCGCCTCGGTCGCCTGCGGATCACTACGGCCCTTCATCAACGCAGTGGCGTAGTCGCCGCGGGTGTACTCGACCACCTCGCGCATCGCCGCGTCGGTCAGCTTGCCTTGGCGTTCCAGGTGCGCGGCCGCGATCGAAGGCAGGGTCTGCATCCACGCCATCGGCGAAACATCGGCGTTGTCTTCCAGCGTCGGGCTCAAGTACGGCGACACCAGCACCAGGCCGTTCATCGCCACGCCCAGGCGGGTCTGCAGGAAGTGGGTGATGCGCGGGCCACGGTAGCCGCCGTAGCTCTCGCCGGTCAGGTACTTGCGCGCGCCCATGCGCTGGTTGCGCAGCAGCCAGTCGTAGATTGAGCGTGACAGGTACTCGATGTCGGCGCTGGGGTTGTACAGCTGCTTCTTCGCTTCGTCATCGCCGATGCGGGCGCGGCTGAAGCCGGTGCCGACCGGGTCGATGAACACCAGGTCGGTGAAATCCAGCCAGGTGCCCGGGTTGTCGTGCAGCTTCGCCGGCGCCGATGCGCTGTCGCCTTCCGAACCGAAGGTCACCACCTTCGGGCCGATGGCGCCAAGGTTGAGGTACACCGAGGACGCGCCGGGGCCGCCATTGAGCGCGAAGGTCACCGGCCGGTCCTTGCCCGGCATGGTGTAGGCGGTGAACACCACATCGGCGATCACCTTGCCCTTCGCATCACGTACCGGCAGGGTGCCGACGGTGGCGGTGTAGTCGAGGGTGCGGCCCGCCAGTCGCATGCTCTGGCGAGCCGACGCATCGGCGGGCAGGGGAGCGGCTTCGGTCTTCTCTTCTTTCGTTTCGGAGGCGCTGTCAGCAGCAGGAGCGGCCAGCACGCAGACAGGGGCGATCAGCAGGCCGACGCAGAGCGCGGCAGAGTGCAGCAGGAACTTCATGGCACCGGAACGGCAGCGGAAGGGACCCCGATGCTAGGACGGGGTGCCGCCTACCGTATGTGTCCAAAGGCATGGGCCAGCGTTGCGGCCTGATCCGGTCAAGCCGAGGTGGCAGCTGGCGCAGCGTCGTCGGCCAGCAGCCCATACACGGCCGAGTCCGCCAGTTCACCGCGGATACGCCAGCGCTGCCGCAGCAGGCCTTCGCGGTGGAAGCCCAGGCGTTCGAGCACATGTGCCGAGGCCTCGTTGCGTGGATCGATCTCGGCTTCCACCCGATGCAGTTGCAGGGTGTTGAACAGATAGGCCAGCACCCGCTGCAGCGCTTCATGCATGTAGCCATGGCCCTGCCTGCCAGGTGCCAGCAGATAGCCGATTTCGGCACGTGCCGCATCCCGATCCAGCGCAAACACCACGCAGATGCCCAGCAGCGGGCCGTCCACCGATTCGCGCAGGGCCAGCTTCAATTGCGTGCCGGTAGCCTGTGCAGCCAGGTCGTCGTCGATCTGCGCGCGTGCCTCGGCGGGGCGCGTCCATGCCGGGTGGTTCCACCAGTGCATCACGTCCGGGTCGGACTGCAGGGCGAACAGGGCCGCGGCGTCATCGCGGCGGATGGGGCTCAGCACCAGGCGCGCGCTGTGCAGCGGCAGCCCGGGAAACAGCAGCGAGTTGGCGGGCAATGGGGTCGTCCACGCGAATGAGCGCGCATTATGGACCCGCAGGGTTTGCCGATGGGGGCGGATCCATCGGCCCGGTAGTGCCGGCCGCTGGCCGGCAACCCAGGTATCCCCGTGGTTCACGGAAAGCAGCCGGCCAGCGGCAGGCACTACCACATGTACGGGGATCGCCCGCGCCGAGTGAACAATGCCCGCGCGGCGAGGTTGGGGCCGTCGCCACGGCCCCGTGCAATGACGCACCGGAATCAGGCTTCCAGCGAAGCCAGATCGCCCTTGCTCTCCAGCCAGCCCTTGCGATCCGACGCACGCTTCTTGGCCAGCAGCATGTCCATCAGCGACCGGGTCTGCTCGCCATCGTCGATGGTCAGCTGCACCAGGCGACGGGTGTCCGGGTGGATGGTGGACTCGCGCAGCTGCGGCGGATTCATCTCGCCCAGGCCCTTGAAGCGGGTCACGTTGATGGCGCCCTTGATCTTCTCGCGTTCGATCTTGTCCAGCATCGAGCGCTTTTCTTCCTCATCCAGGGCGTAGAACACCTGCTTGCCCACGTCGATGCGGAACAGCGGCGGCATCGCCACGAACACGTGGCCAGCATCGACCAGCGCCGGGAAGTGCTTCAGGAACAGCGCGGTCAGCAGGGTGGCGATATGCAGGCCATCCGAGTCGGCGTCGGCCAGGATCACCACCTTGCCGTAGCGCAGGCCGGTGATGTCATCCTTGCCCGGGTCGCAGCCGATGGCCACCGCCAGGTTGTGTACTTCCTCCGAGGCCAGCACGCTGTTGGAGGACACTTCCCAGGTGTTGAGGATCTTGCCGCGCAGCGGCAGGATCGCCTGGAAATCCTTGTCGCGGGCCTGCTTGGCGCTGCCGCCTGCCGAGTCGCCCTCGACCAGGAACAACTCGGTGCGCGACAGGTCCTGGCTGATGCAGTCGGCCAGCTTGCCGGGCAGGGCAGGGCCCTGGGTGACCTTCTTGCGGACAACCAGCTTCTCGGTCTTCAGGCGCGCACTGGCGCGCTCGATGGCGATCTGCGCGATCTTCTCGCCCAGCTCCACGTTCTGGTTCAGCAGCAGGCTGAACGCATCGTGCGCGGCGCCTTCGACGAAACCGGCGGCCTGGCGCGAAGACAGGCGTTCCTTGGTCTGGCCGCTGAACTGCGGGTCGGTCATCTTCAGCGACAGCACGAACGACACGCGGTCCCACACATCTTCCGGGGCCAGCTTGACGCCACGCGGCAGCAGATTGCGGAAGTCGCAGAACTCGCGCAGCGCTTCGGTCAGGCCGGTGCGCAGGCCGTTGGCGTGGGTGCCGTGCTGTGCGGTCGGGATCAGGTTGACGTAGCTTTCCTGCACCAGTTCGCCTTCCGGCAGCCAAGCCACGGCCCAGTCGACGATCTCGGTGTCTTTCTTCAGGTTGCCGACGAACAGGTCGGCCGGCAGCGACTCGCGATCGCCCAGCTCCACCTTCAGGTAATCGCGCAGGCCGTCCTCGTAGTACCAGGTATCGACTTCACCGGTGGCTTCGTCGGTCAGCTTGACGGTCAGGCCCGGGCACAGCACGGCCTTGGCGCGCAGCAGGTGCTTGAGCGCACGCACGGCGAACTTGGGCGTATCGAAGTACTTCGGGTCCGGCCAGAAACGCAGGCGGGTGCCGGTGTTCTTCTTGCCGACGGTGCCGACCACTTCCAGCGGCGAGGCGCGGTCGCCGTTGCGGAAGGTGATGCGGTGTTCGGCACCTTCGCGCTTGATGTGGATTTCCACCAGGGTCGACAGCGCATTGACCACGCTGACGCCGACGCCATGCAGGCCGCCGGAGAAGGTGTAGTTGTTGTTGTTGAACTTGCCGCCGGCATGCAGGCGGGTAAGGATCAGCTCGACGCCCGGAATCTTCTCTTCCGGATGGATGTCCACCGGCATGCCGCGGCCGTCATCGCTGACCTCCACGCTGCCGTCCTTGAACAGGGTGATCTCGATCGAGCGGGCATGGCCTGCGAGGGCCTCGTCCACCGAGTTGTCGATCACTTCCTGCGCCAGGTGGTTCGGGCGTGCGGTGTCGGTATACATGCCGGGGCGGCGCTTGACCGGGTCAAGGCCGGACAGGACTTCAATATCGGCGGCGTTATAGCGGGCGTTCATCTGTCTTCGAAAGCGTGGAGCGACGGGCAAGTGTGCGGTCTGGACCGGGAATTTGCACGCCTGCGGTTCAGCCTCGTTGGCGGGGAGGGGGTAAAATGGCAACCGCTGGAACCGAACACCGGCGCCCCCCATATCCGAGCCATACCGCGAGGAGGACTCCATGAAGAAGTTGCTGACCATTGCGATCCTGGCTGCCGCCGCTGTTGCAGTGCCGATGGTGCTGGCGCAGAACGCCGGCCAGCCTGCTCCGCAGCAGGGTGACCAGGCCGACAAGGCGCAGTCCGAAGCCGACGCCAAGGCCAAGCGCCGCGCGCAGGCCAATGCCGAGATGAAGGCCAAGGGCCAGCCGGTGCCGCAGCAGGAAGAAGAGGAAGAGGCGCGCAAGAAGAAGTAATTCTTCTGCCCCTCCGAAGCCCTTGCCACAAGGGTTTCACCCTTGAACGCCCCGCCCAGCGGGGCGTTTCTTTTTGCCGATTGCGCCATCTGCCCCTTGGGTTGGCGGCCATCTATCTGTAAACTATGGCTTTCCGGGAGTAAGTGCGTGTCCACCATTTGCGAATGGGCTGGCACGGCCAAGCGTGGCCTCCAGCAAAGCGGGTCGCAGGTGACGGTCGAAGTGACCGGCACGGCCGCCCCGACCTCGCAGGGTGGTTCCCCGTTGGCGCTTGGCGCCGGCCGGGCCCGCACCTCCCTCGCTGCTCCAGCGAACCGGAAAACCCCCTTTCTGCTCCACGCCCGCCCCCCGGGCAGGCGTGGCGCTGCCGTTTTCCATTTCCAGACAGGATGCTTGCAGCCATGACTCCCTTGATTTTCGTAACCGGCGGCGTGGTGTCCTCGCTCGGCAAAGGTATTGCCGCCGCGTCACTGGCCGCCATTCTCGAAGCGCGTGGCCTGAAGGTCACGATGATGAAGCTCGATCCGTACATCAACGTCGATCCGGGCACGATGAGCCCGTTCCAGCACGGTGAGGTGTATGTCACCGACGACGGCGCCGAAACCGATCTCGACCTGGGCCACTACGAGCGTTTCGTGCGCACCCGCCTGAGCCGCAAGAACTCGGTCACCACCGGTCGCATCTACGAAGAAGTGATCCGCAAGGAGCGCCGCGGCGACTACCTGGGCGCGACCGTGCAGGTCATTCCGCACATCACCGATGAGATCCGTCGCTGCATGGACGAAGCCACCGAGGGCTTCGACGTGGCCCTGGTGGAAATCGGCGGCACCGTCGGCGACATCGAGTCGCTGCCGTTCCTGGAGGCGATCCGCCAGGTGCGCACCGAGCGTGGCCCGGAAAAGGCACTGTTCATGCACCTCACCCTGGTGCCGTACATCGCCGCGGCGGGTGAATTGAAGACCAAGCCGACCCAGCACTCCGTGAAGGAACTGCGCTCGATCGGCATCCAGCCGGACGTGCTGCTGTGCCGCTCGGAACAGCCGGTGCCGGATTCGGAGCGTCGCAAGATCGCCCAGTTCACCAACGTCTCCGAGCGCGCGGTGATCAGCGTGCCCGACGTCGATGTGCTGTACCGCATTCCGATGGGCCTGCACGCACAGGGCCTGGACGAGATCGTCATCAACCAGCTGAAGCTGGCCGACAAGGCCGGCCCGGCCGACCTGTCGATGTGGGAAGACGCCGTCGACGCCACCCTGCATCCGCTGGATGCGGTGACCATCGCCGTGGTCGGCAAGTATATCGACCACCAGGACGCCTACAAGTCGGTCGGCGAGGCACTCAAGCACGGTGGCCTGCGCCAGCGCACCAAGGTCACCCTGAAGTGGCTTGAAGCGCAGGACCTGGAAGGCAGCGATATGTCCGCGCTGGCCGATGTCGACGGCATCCTGGTGCCGGGTGGTTTCGGCGACCGTGGCTTCGAAGGCAAGGTCCTCACCTCGCAGTACGCCCGTGAGCAGAAGGTGCCGTACTTCGGCATCTGCTACGGCATGCAGGCTGCCGTGGTCGACTACGCGCGCCACGTGGTGGGCCTGGAAGACGCCAACAGCACCGAGAACGATCGCCAGTCGCCGAACCCGGTGATCGGCCTGATCACCGAATGGCGCACCGCCACCGGCGACGTGGAAAAGCGTGACGACAAGAGCGACCTGGGCGGTACCATGCGCCTGGGCCTGCAGGAGCAGCGCCTGAAGCCGGGCACGCTGGCCCGCGAGCTGTACGGCAAGGACGTGGTCGCCGAGCGCCACCGCCACCGTTACGAGTTCAACAACCGCTACCGCACCCAGCTGGAAGACGCAGGCTTGGTGATCGCCGGCAAGTCGATGGACGACACCCTGGTGGAAGTGGTTGAACTGCCGCGCGACCAGCATCCGTGGTTCCTGGCCTGCCAGGCGCACCCGGAATTCCTGTCCACCCCGCGTGATGGCCACCCGCTGTTCATCGGCTTCATCCGTGCCGCGCGCGAGCGCAAGGCCGGTGGCAAGCTGCTGCAGGAAGTGCGCGCCTGAAAGGAAACGCCATGAAACTGCGTGGATTCGAGGTCGGGCTGAGCCAGATCGAAGCGCCGCTTGAGGCCTTGACGAAGCTTGGCGCGGTGACCGGGAAGCGCGGCTTCTCGCGCTTCGCGTGAGTCAGCACCCGCAGGCGGCGCTGGAGATCCAGCGTCGTCGCCGGCACTGGCGGCAGTGGCCGTGGGGCCCGATCGCACTCGGTCTGGCCTTGCTGTCGGTGTCGGGCGTGTTTGCCATTGGCATGCTGTTCGGTGCCGGCATGCGCCCGTCCAGTGCGGGCGGCCCGGTAGTGAACCTGATGCCCTTCGTCATCGCGCTGGCGGTGGCCGAAGTGCTGACCATTTCCGCAGGGCTTTTCGCCGCAGTGCTCGGCTGGCGCCTGAACCGGGGCAGGGTCACCGCTGCACTGGCGATGATCCTGCTGTCGCTGTGGGTGGGCATCCTGCTGCACGATCTGCTTTGATGAATACGACACCTGAACCCTTGCGCAGTCGACCCTGGGGCCTGATCGCCCTGTTGCTGTCGGTGCTCGCCTGGGGCGCGTTGCTGCTGGGCGTGCTGGCCTTCGCTGCCAGCTTCCGGCCGCCGGGGGATGGCAACAACGGCGTGCAGGCCACGCAGTACTGGATGCTGGGCGCATTGGTCACACTGGTGCTGTCTTTCGCAGGCAGCCTGGGCGCGATGGTGATGGCCTGGCGACGGCGGCGCGGACCAGTGTGCGCGACCATTGCCGGTGCGCTGCTGGTGCTGCTTGTGTCGCTGGTGATGATCGTGATCGGGTCCAGCTGGGGCTGATGCCGCTCAGGCCATTTGGCAAGTGAGGGGTAGCCGGGGATAATCACGCGGCATTCGTTTTTGTCGCCCCCTCTCCATACAGGTAACCGGCCCGACCATGAGTACGATCCGCAGCATCCATGCCCGTGAAATCCTCGACAGCCGTGGCAACCCCACGCTGGAAGCCGAAGTCACCCTGGAGGACGGTTCGTTCGGTCGCGCCGCGGTTCCCTCCGGCGCATCGACCGGCACCAAGGAAGCGGTGGAGCTGCGTGACGGCGACAAGACCCGTTACCTCGGCAAGGGCGTGCGCAAGGCCGTCGACAACGTCAACGGCGCCATCGCCAACGCACTGAAGGGCTTCGAGGCCACCGACCAGGCCGGCCTGGACCGTCGCCTGATCGATCTGGATGGCACCGAGAACAAGGGCCGCCTGGGCGCCAACGCACTGCTGGGTGTTTCCATGGCCGCCGCGCATGCCGCTGCTGCCTCCAGCAAGCAGGCACTGTGGCAGTACCTGGCCAGCAAGACCGGCGCGACCCCGTCGCTGCCGGTGCCGATGATGAACATCATCAACGGCGGCGCGCACGCCGACAACAATGTCGATTTCCAGGAATTCATGGTGCTGCCGGTCGGCTTCACCTCGTTCTCCGAAGCGCTGCGTGCCGGCACCGAAATCTTCCATTCGCTGAAGTCGGTGCTGAAGGGCCATGGCCTGAGCACGGCGGTGGGCGACGAAGGCGGCTTCGCGCCGGACTTCCGCAGCAACGTCGAAGCGCTGGACACCATCCTTGAAGCCATCGGCAAGGCCGGCTATACCGCCGGTGAAGACGTGCTGCTGGGCCTGGACGTGGCCTCCAGCGAGTTCTTCGAGAACGGTAAGTACAACCTGGTCGGCGAGAACAAGCGCCTGACCTCCGAGCAGTTCGTCGACTTCCTCGCCGACTGGGCCGCGCAGTATCCGATCATCACCATCGAAGATGGCCTGGCCGAGAACGACTGGGCGGGCTGGAAGCTGCTGACCGATCGCATCGGCAAGAAGGTGCAGCTGGTCGGCGACGACCTGTTCGTCACCAATCCGAAGATCTTCCAGGAAGGCATCGATTCGGGCACCGCCAACGCGATCCTGATCAAGGTCAACCAGATCGGCACCCTCAGCGAAACCCTGGAAGCGATCGCGATGGCCGACCGTGCCGGTTACGCCGCCGTGGTCTCGCACCGTTCGGGTGAAACCGAAGACACCACCATCGCCGATATCTCGGTGGCCACCACCGCCACCCAGATCAAGACCGGCTCGCTGTGCCGCAGCGATCGCGTGGCCAAGTACAACCAGCTGCTGCGCATCGAGGAAGCCCTCGGTACCGGCGCGCGTTACGCTGGTCGTGACGCGTTCGTGTCGCTGAAGCGCTGAGCCGATGCGCGACTGGCGCTGGCTGCTGTTGTTGCTGGCCCTGCTGCTGGCATGGCTGCAGTACCGTTTCTGGTTCGGCCCGGGCAATTCGGGTGAAGTGATGATGCTCGAAGCCCAGGTCGCCAACCAGGAGCGGGACAATGACGGTCTGCAGCAGCGCAACGATGCGCTTGCTGCCGAAGTGAAGGACCTCAAGGAAGGCCAGTCCGCCATCGAAGAACGCGCGCGCAGCGAGCTGGGCATGATCAAGCCCGGCGAGAAGTTCTATCGCGTCGTGGAAGATGCACCAACGCGTCCGGCGCAGCCTGCGCCGGTCACGGCCCAGGCCGGTGACCATCCGGCGGACGTGCCATGAGCGCGGCAATCTGGGTGGTTGTTCCGGCCGCAGGGCGCGGCACGCGTTTTGGTGCGCCGTTGCCCAAGCAGTACCTGCAGGCAGGCGGGCAGACCTTGCTCGCCCATACCCTGGACACGCTGCTGGCACATCCGGCCGTGGCCGGGGCGATGGTGGTGATCGGCGCGGACGATGCTGACTGGCCGGGCTGGACCGAATGGGCCGGCAAGCCGGTGCTGACCTGCACCGGCGGCGCCACCCGCGCTGCCTCGGTGCTGGCGGGGCTGCAGGCGCTGCCGGACAGTGTGCGTGCCGATGAATTCGTGCTGGTGCACGATGCGGCGCGTCCGAACCTGTCGCAGGCCGATCTTGGCCGCCTGCTGGAAGTAGGGCGTACCGACCCGGTCGGCGCCATTCTGGCCGCGCCGGTGCGCGACACGCTCAAGCGTGCTGGCGACGATGGCGGCATCGATGGCACCGAACCGCGTGAGCGCCTGTGGCGTGCATTGACGCCGCAGCTGTTCCGCCGCCACCAGCTGATCCGCGCCTTGTCCGAAGCGGCTGCCGCCGGTATCGACGTCACCGACGATGCCATGGCCATGGAGCGCCAGGGCCAGCGCCCGCTGCTGGTGGAAGGCAGCGAGGACAACTTCAAGGTCACCACGCCGGCCGATCTCGATCGTTTCGAATTCGTACTCTCCCGCCGCGCCGGCTGACCGCCCGCGCGGCCCTGCTGCAAGGGCTGCATCCATGAGCACCTCCCCGTTCCCGCCCGTCCGTATCGGCCAGGGCTACGACGTCCATGCCTTCGGTGAAGGCGACCACATCATGCTCGGCGGCGTCGCGGTACCGCACAGCTGCGGCGTGCTTGCGCACAGCGATGGCGACGTGATCCTGCACGCGCTGTGCGACGCCATGCTTGGCGCGATCGCGCTGGGTGACATCGGCCAGCACTTCCCGCCCAGCGAAGACCGCTGGAAAGGTGCGGACAGCAGCGAGTTCGTGCGCCACTGCGACGGCCTGCTGCGCGAGCGCGGCTGGCGTGTCGGCAACACCGACATCACCGTGATCTGCGAGCGGCCCAAGGTCGGCCCGCATGCGCTGGCCATGCGTGAGCGCATCGGTGAACTGTTGCAGCTGCCGTTGGATGCGGTCAGCGTCAAGGCCACCACGTCCGAGAAGCTGGGCTTTACCGGCCGCGGCGAAGGCATCGCCGCGCAGGCAGTCGTTCTGCTGGTGGCCGCATGATCCCGCTGCCGCTGGCCTTCGGCGTGCCGCTGCTGCAGGCGCGCATCCGCACCACGCCGGAAGACTTCCAGGTTGATGAACTGCCGGCCTTCGAGGCGACGGGTGAAGGTGAGCATCTGCTGCTGCATATCCGCAAGCGTGGTGCGAACACGCTGCACGTCGCCAAGGTGCTGGCCAAGTGGGCGGGCCTGCCGGAAATGGCGGTCAGCTATGCCGGCATGAAGGATCGCAATGCGGTCACCACCCAGCGCTTCAGTGTGCATCTGCCCAAGCGCGTCGCGCCGGATCTGGCCGAGCTGGCCAGTGACGAGATTGAAGTGATCGAGTCCACCTGGCACAACCGCAAGCTGCAGCGCGGTGCGCTGGCGGGTAACCGCTTCAAGCTGGTGCTGCGCGATGTGCAGGGTGACGCCGCGGCAATCGACGAGCGCCTGCAGCAGATCGCCATGCGCGGCCTGCCGAACTGGTTCGGCGAGCAGCGTTTCGGTCGTGATGGCGGCAATGTGCCGGCTGCGCTGGCGATGTTCGGTGGCCGCCGCATGCGCAAGGACCAGCGCTCGCTGCTGTTGTCGGCCGCCCGTTCGGCGCTGTTCAACCGGGTGCTGGCCGCGCGCGTGGAGCACGGCAGCTGGGACCAGCCGCTGCAGGGCGAAGTGTGGATGCTGGACGGCAGCCGCAGCGTGTTCGGTCCCGAGCCGTACAGCGACGTGCTGGCCGAGCGCCTGGTGCGCTTCGACATCCACCCCAGCGCCCCGCTGTGGGGCGAGGGTGAGCTGCGCAGCACTGACGCCGCCCGTGAGCTGGAACTGGCGGCGCTGGATGATGATGAATCCAAGGCGCTGCGTGTCGGCCTGGAAGAGGCGCGGTTGAAGCAGGAGCGACGCGCGCTGCGGCTGCGTCCGGCGCTGCTGCAGCATCAGTGGCTGGCCGATGACGTGCTGGAACTGTCCTTCGCGCTGCCGCCGGGCTGCTATGCCACGGCGGTCCTGCACGAGCTCGGGCCGGTAGAAGACGCTTCGCAGGTTTGAAAGAAAATGGGGGCGGAGGCGAAGGGCATCCACGGATGGCGTGGATCTACTTTCCTCCGCTCGCCCCAGTAGATCCACGCCATGCGTGGCTGGGCCGTCAGTAGAGCCACGCCATGCGTGGATGAATCCCACCGGCAGAACGTCAGCGCCGCGCCAGCAGCACCAGCACGGCGCCGGTGCCGCCTTGCCCGGTCGGGGCGGAATGGAACGCCAGCACGTCGTTACGCAGGCGCAGCAGCCGGTCCACCAGGTTCTTCAACACGGGCGCACTGCCATCGGACTGCAGGCCCTTGCCGTGGATGATGCGCACACAGCCGTACTCGTGGGCGTGCGCCTCCAGCAGGAACTGGCGCAGCATCGCCTCGGCCTGCGCGGCGGTGGCACCATGCAGGTCCAGTTCGTCCTGCACCGAGTACTGCCCGCGCTTCAAGCGCTGGAACAGGCGTGGTGGCAGGTTGTCGCGCCGGTAGCTGGCAACGTCGCCCGCCTCGAGGGGAGCGTTGTCGCGCAGCAGCCGGGCGAACTCTCCGGCGGCTTCGGCGTCGTCGCGCTCGGCCATCCGCGCGCGCGGCTTGGGGCGCGGCGCGGCAGGCGCGGGCTCCACTTCCTTACGCAGCGGCGTCACTTCGCCGATGGCTGCACGGAACAAGGCAGCCGGATCTTCGTCTTCAGGGTGCGACATGCGCACAGGTTAAACCGGCTGCGCGGGTCTGCCTATGACCGTTTGATGTCGGCCGTGACCGCAGACAGGGTAGGACCCAGCGCCCGCTTGCGGCACAATAGTCGGCGCACTTGCGGAGCTGCCTCCTCCTTGGAGGAGACTGGCCGGCTTCGCCCACGATGCAAGGTGACGGGATCGAATTCTTGGAAAATCAAGCGGTTAAATCGAAGATGCGCATCCTGGTCAGCAATGATGACGGTGTCGACGCGGCAGGCATCCGGATGCTGGCATCCGTACTGCGCGAGGCCGGGCACGAAGTGACAGTGGTCGCACCCGACCGCGATCGCTCCGGCGCCAGCAATTCGTTGACGCTGGATCTGCCGATCCGGCTCAAGCGCATCGACCACTACACCGTGTCGGTGGCCGGTACGCCTACCGATTGCGTGCACCTGGCGCTGACCGGCCTGCTGGAATTCGAGCCTGACATTGTTGTGTCCGGTATCAACAATGCCGCCAATCTCGGCGATGACGTGATCTATTCCGGTACCGTGTCTGCGGCGATGGAAGGTCGTTTCCTCGGCCTGCCCGCTGTCGCAGTGTCGCTGGTGACCCGCAACCACGACCCGAAGCATTTCGAGACGGCGGCGCGTGCCGCGGTGGAGATCGTTGCCCGGCTGAAGGCCGATCCGCTGCCGGCCGACACCATCCTCAACGTCAATGTGCCGGACCTGCCATGGAGCGAGGTCAAAGGCTTCGAAGTCACCCGCCTGGGCAACCGCCATCGCGCCGAAGGCTGCATCGCGCAGAAAGACCCGCGCGGCAACGAGGTGTACTGGATCGGTCCGGCCGGCCGCGAGCAGGACTCCGGCCCGGGCACTGATTTCCGTGCGGTGCGCACCGGCCACATTTCGATCACCCCGATCCAGGTCGACCTGACCCGCTACCAAGCGCTGGAAAAGGTCGCCAGCTGGGTCGGCGGCCTTACCGCCGCGCTGGACCAGCCGGCATGAGCCCACGCCTGCGCCTGCAGCCGGAAGCGGTCGGCATCGGCATGACCTCGCAGCGCGTGCGCGACCGCCTGGTCGACCGCCTGCGCGAGGCCGGCATCGTCGACGAGTCGACGCTGAACGCGATCCGGGTGGTGCCACGTCATCTGTTCATCGACGAGGCCCTGGCCTCGCGTGCGTATGAAGACACCGCGCTGCCGATCGGCCACGGCCAGACCATTTCGCAGCCGTGGGTGGTCGCGCGGATGACCGAGGCCGTGCTGCAGGTGGCGCCGAAGAAGGTGCTCGAAGTAGGTACCGGCTCGGGCTACCAGGCGGCGGTGCTCGGCGCGTTGGGGCTGGAGGTCTATACCGTCGAGCGCATCGGCGACCTGCTGCGGCAGGCGCGCAAGCGCTTCCGCGCGCTGGGCATGAACATCCGCACCAAGCACGACGATGGCCGCGTCGGCTGGGCCGAGCATGGCCCGTTCGACGCCATCGTGGTCACCGCCGCCGCACCGGCCCTGGTCGATGCCCTGGTCGAGCAGCTCGCCGAAGGTGGCCGCCTGGTCGCCCCGGTCGGTGGCGCGGGCGCACAGTCGCTGGTGCAGCTTGACCGCAAGGACGACGGCAGCATCGAACAACGCGTGCTGGCGCCGGTCACCTTCGTGCCGCTGCTGTCTGGCATGCTCGATTGAATCCACGGAGCAGGGTTGCATGAAGATTTTCGGGCCGCTGTACGAGCGGGCGATGAAGTGGGCCGCGCACGAGCGCGCGCCGACCTATCTGATGGTGCTGAGCTTTTTCGAAGCCATCATCTTCCCGGTGATGCCGGAAGTGATGCTGGCGCCGATGTGCGTGGCCCAGCCCAAGCGCGGCTGGTGGTTCGCCACCCTCAGCCTGGCCGGCTCGATGGTCGGCGCGGTGATCGGTTACGCGCTGGGCCACTACGCATTCGAGGCGGTCAAGCCGATGTTCGAGGCGCTGGGCATGCTGCCGGCGATCGAGCAGGGCATCGCTACCGTGCAGGCCAAGATGGTGGAGTCGCCCTGGGCGGTGTTCACCTTCCTTGTGCTCGGCGGCTTCATGCCGATTCCGATGAAGGTCTTCACGTGGGCATCGGGTATCGTCGGCGTGCCGATGCCGCAGTACCTGTTGAGCATGTTGATCGGTCGTGGCAAGCGCGTGTTCGTGCTGGCCGCGGTCATCCGTATCGGTGGTGCGCGCGCCGAAGCAGCGCTGCGCCGATGGATTGAACCGCTGGGCTGGATCGCCACCGCGTTGGTGGTGGTGCTGATCGCCTGGCTTGTATGGAGGTCGAAGTTCGCATGAGTGCAGATCGTCTGAGCAAGGGAGTGCGCATCGGCGCACTGGCGTTGCTGGTATCCACCCTGGCCGCCTGTGGCACCGCCACCGTGGTCCGGCCCAGTGGCAGCGGCGGCAGTGGCGTCAGCACGCCGAAGACGTCGGTGCCCAAGCCGGGGCAGAACGTGGTCGTGCGCAAGGGCGACACCATCTATGCACTGGCCCGCATCCACGACATCACCCCGGCCGACCTGATCGCCTGGAACAACCTGGACAACCCGTCGACCATTTACCCGGGACAGGTGATCCGCCTGTATCCGGCCGGTTCCGGTGGCGGCCGCGCGCCGACCACCGTGGTCACCGCGCCGCGTCCGGGTGGCAGCGCATCTGGCGGCAGTACCGCGCCGACGCCGGGTCCGGCCGGTCCGGTCAAGAGCAACATCGCCTGGCGTTGGCCGGCCGATGGCGCAGTCGTCGGCCGCTACGTGGCCGGCGATGCGACCAAGCAGGGTGTGGACATCGCCGGCACCAGCGGCGCACCGGTGAAAGCCACCGCCAATGGTGTGGTGGTGTATTCCGGCGCCGGCCTGGTCGGCTATGGCGAGCTGATCATCATCAAGCACAGCGACCAGTGGCTGTCGGCCTATGGCCACAACCGCAAGCGCCTGGTCAATGAAGGGCAGAGCGTGAAGGCCGGTGAGCAGATCGCCGAGATGGGCCGTACCGGTGCCAACCGGGACATGGTGCACTTCGAGATCCGCTACAACGGCAAGCCGGTCGACCCGCAGCAGTATCTGCCGGCGAAGTGATCGGATATTCGCCTTCCGGGCGGATCCCCGGCCCGGCGCAGCGCGCCGGGCGTTCGCCGAGGGCGCGGCCCATGGGCCGCAAGCACCCTCGGCTCACCCGCTACAACGGCAAGCCGGTCGACCCGAAGCAGTATCTGCCGGCGCGCTAGCGCGGGCAGATACGGGTAGCGCCGGGCCATGCCCGGCGTAACTCACCTGTAGCGCCGAGCCATGCTCGGCCGCTCTTTGCTGCGATACGACGCTGCCCGAACATGATCTCGGGCGCTACACGCAACGTGTGGTCCAGGGGCGGGAGCGCCGGGCCATGCCCGGCGGCTTCAGGCCTCAGCCTTCCAGAATGAAGGCGGCCGCCACCTTGCGGCCTTCGCCGGCAAGGATGTTGAAGGTGCGCGCAGCAGCCGGATTGTTCATCACTTCCAGGCCGATACCACGCGACAGGCAGGCGGCCATGACAACCGCCGGCGGGAACGCCTGGCGCTCGCCGGTGCCAAGCAGTATCAGCGCCGGCTTCAGTGCCAGGATCGGCTCCAGGTCAGCCACCTGCAGCGCCGTGACGTCGGTCACCGGCCACAGCTCGACCAGCTGGTCCGGGGTCAGGAAGAAGCTGTTGCCCAGAACGCGATCATTCACCCGTGCCGAGCGACCGTCAGCGGCGCGCAGGCTGTAGGCGTAGTCGGGCAGTTCGTGGTTCAGCTGCATGGCAGGGGTCGATCAGCCGCGCGGAAGCACGATCTGGCGGTGTTCCTTGCTCGGGCGATACAGCACGGCCACATGGCCGATACGCTGCACCAGCGCGCTGTCGGTAGCCTGCACGATCTCGCCGATCATCACGTCGCGGGCGTCACGGTCTTCGGCGGCAACCTTCACCTTGACCAGTTCGTGGCGTTCCAGCACTTCGTTCAGCTCGGTCAGGAAGGCCGGACTGACGCCCTTGCCGCCGATCTGCAGCAGGGCCTTCAGGTCATGGGCTTGGCCGCGCAGGAAACGGGTCTGGGAAGGGGTCAAGGCAGTGGGCATGCAGAAAACACGGTTGAATGGGACGATCAGGGTATCATGGCGACCCCCTCAGCCCCTATTTACAATGGCTACCCGCAGCAAAAGCAGCCAGCGCTGGCTCAAGGAACACTTCTCCGACCCCTTCGTGAAGAAGGCCCAGGCCGAAGGCATGCGCTCCCGTGCGGCCTACAAGCTTGAAGAACTGCTCGAACGTGACCGGCTGCTGAAGCCGCACATGGTGGTGGTCGACCTTGGCGCGGCCCCGGGCGGCTGGTCTCAGCAGGTTCGGAGACAGATCGGCGATACCGGCCGCGTGCTTGCCCTGGACATCCTGGACATGCCGCCGCTGGCCGGTGTGGAGTTCCTTCATGGTGACTTCAGGGAAGAAGCCGTTCTATCGGAGTTTGAAGCCATGCTCGGGGATGAGCCGGTAGACCTTGTGCTGTCGGACATGGCCCCCAATAAGAGTGGTGTGGGCGCGGTCGACCAGCCGCGGATGATGCACCTGGCGGAGCTGGCCATGGATTTTGCCGACAACCACCTCAAGATCGGTGGGGCATTCCTGATCAAGCTGTTCCAGGGCGAAGGCTTTGACGACTACGTGCGCGACATGCGCCGCCGGTACGACAAGGTCTCCATCCGCAAGCCGGAAGCCTCGCGCAAGCGCTCTCCCGAGGTGTATGCCTTGGGTCAGGGAAAACGCGCCCACATGAAGTAAGCTCGACCCCGTAAGTTCGACCCCAACGCAACGCCAGCACTAAGAGGAACACCGGAGCCAATGAGGATGAACGACTTGACCAAGAACCTCCTGCTATGGGTGGTCGTCGCCGTCGTGCTGATGGTGGTCTTCCAGAGCTTCTCACCCAAGACCTCAGGGGCCGGGGCGCAGGGCGCTTCGTACTCGCAGTTCCTGGACCAGGTGGACACCGGCAACGTGCAGAAGGTCGCCTTCGGCGGCGATACGCGCGGCGGTACCAGCCAGATCACCTACACCACCCGTGGTGGACAGTCGTCCACCATCACCGCGCCGTTCGATCGCGACCTGATCAACGTGCTGCGCACCAAGAATGTCGAGATCGTGCAGGAAGAGCCGTCCAGCGGTATCTCCCTCGGCGCGATCCTGATGAATTTCCTGCCGGTCATCCTGATCATCGGCTTCTGGCTGTTCATCATGCGGCAGATGCAGGGCGGTGGCGGCGGTGCCAAGGGCGCGATGTCCTTCGGCAAGTCGCGCGCCAAGCTGCAGGGCGAAGACCAGATCAAGGTCACCTTCGCCGACGTTGCCGGCTGCGACGAGGCCAAGGAAGAAGTCGGCGAACTGGTCGACTTCCTGCGTGACCCGTCCAAGTTCACCAAGCTCGGCGGCAAGATTCCGCGCGGCGTGCTGATGGTCGGCCCGCCGGGTACCGGCAAGACGCTGCTGGCCAAGGCCATCGCCGGCGAAGCCAAGGTGCCGTTCTTCTCGATCTCCGGTTCGGACTTCGTGGAAATGTTCGTCGGCGTCGGTGCCAGCCGTGTGCGCGACATGTTCGAGCAGGCCAAGAAGCACGCGCCGTGCATCATCTTCATCGATGAAATCGACGCCGTCGGCCGTCACCGTGGTGCCGGCCTGGGCGGCGGTCATGACGAGCGCGAGCAGACCCTGAACCAGCTGCTGGTCGAGATGGATGGTTTCGAAGGCGGCGAAGGCGTGATCGTGATCGCAGCCACCAACCGTCCGGACGTGCTGGACCCGGCGCTGCTGCGTCCGGGCCGCTTCGACCGCCAGGTGGTGGTCGGTCTGCCGGACGTGAAGGGCCGCGAGCACATCCTCAAGGTGCATATGCGCAAGCTGCCGCTGGCCGACGACGTCGTGCCGATGGTGATTGCGCGTGGTACTCCGGGCTTCTCCGGTGCCGACCTGGCCAACCTCTGCAACGAGGCCGCCCTGTTCGCCGCCCGTGGCAACGAGAAGGAGGTCCGCATGGACCACTTCGATCGTGCCCGCGACAAGATCCTGATGGGTGCCGAGCGCCGTTCGATGGCCATGAGCGAGGAGGAGAAGACCCTCACCGCCTACCACGAAGCTGGCCATGCCATTGTCGGCCGCCTGGTGCCCGAGCATGACCCGGTCTACAAGGTCACCATCATCCCCCGCGGCCGTGCGCTGGGTGTGACCATGTACCTGCCGGAAGGCGACAAGTACTCGATCAACCGCGTGGCGATCAACTCGCAGCTGTGCTCGCTGTATGGCGGTCGCGTCGCCGAAGAACTGATCTTCGGGCCGGACAAGGTCACCACGGGTGCGTCCAACGACATCGAGCGTGCCACCAAGATGGCCCGCAACATGGTCACCAAGTGGGGCCTGTCGGAGACCCTTGGCCCGATCGCCTACGGTGAAGAGGACGATGAAGTGTTCCTCGGCCGTTCGGTCACCCAGCACAAGAGCGTGTCCAACGACACTGCGCGCCGCATCGATGAGGAGGTGCGCAGCATCCTGGACAAGGCCTATGCCCGGACCACCGAGCTGCTGACTGCCAACGTCGACAAGCTGCATGCGATGACCCAGCTGCTGCTGCAGTACGAAACCATCGACGCGCCGCAGATCGACGCCATCATGGAAGGCCGCGATCCGCCGCCGCCGATGGGGTGGACCAAGCCGAGCAAGGATGATGGCGGCAATGACAAGGGTGGCGACGCCCGTCCGCTGCCGCCGATCGCCGGTCCGGCCGAATCGATCTGACGGCCTGCCGTACGCAATGCAAGATGAGGCCGGGGCAACCCGGCCTTGTTGTTTCCGGGCCCCGGCCCATCCGATCCCGACAGTCCGCTGGAGTCCGCATGTCCGCCCCCAAGCCTGAACCGATTTCCCACACTGCCGAGATGGTGATCGCCACCGTGGTCGGCGTCGCCGTCGGCCTGACCGTGGACAATCTGCTGCTGGGCTGTGGCGTGGGCATCGCAGTGGGCATCCTGCTGAGCATCATCAAGACGCTGTACGTAGACCGGAAGCGTCGGCGCAAGTAGGGTTCTGCGGCAGGGCTGCGCCCTGCACCCGCAGAGGCGGTAGTGCCGGCCGCTGGCCGGCAATCTCAACAGCAACAGCAACAGCAACAGCCGGCATTCCGTGGGATGGCGGGGCGGTGTCGGATTGCGGGGACGCCGTGAATCCGTCCCTGGGGGCTTGGCA